>VFKL01000127.1 GCA_009885535.1 Chitinophagaceae bacterium
AGAAAAAAATGCTGCAAATACAAGCGTTTGCTTGACTTTTTGATCTTACCATATTTCAATATGCTCTCGACCAAAAAATCGGCTCAAACACTCGTCTTTATTGCCTTTTTTCCTTTCATGACGATTCCAACTGAAAAATCTGGGTTAAAAAATAAAAGATATCCTCAATGAAATTAGTAAAAGACCTTTTGAAGGCACAGGCAAACCAGAGCCTTTGAAATACGATTTAAAAAGGTATTGGTCTAGACGAATAACAAGTGAGCATAGGCTTGTGTATAAAGTTGAAGGAAAAAAGTTAACTGGCCAAAAGTGTTATATAATACAATGCCGGTTTCATTATGATTAAGGTTTACGAAGATGAAATGCTTGCAGCATTTATTTGACACGAAGACGCAAAGGCACGTAGTTTTTTTGACGAAAAGCCGCGAAGGTGAAATGCTTGCAGCATTTTTTTTGACACGAAGTCACGAAGGCTCAAAGGCACGAAGTTTTTTTATACAGGATGCTTCCAACCTTTTGAACTCATTGAACTTATTGAACCTTTTGGACCTCTAACTTGTTTCGCGCAAAGGGCGCAAGGGAGCAAAGACGCAAGGAAATAAGAAATAAGGTGCAGCACTAACTTTTCGAAATCCCCAACCTTTTGAACTCATTGAACTTATTGAACCTTTTGAACCTCTAACTAGTTTCACGCAAAGGGAAAATGCTTCCAACCTCAAAAACTTCACAAACCTCTCAAACCTCTCAAACCTCTCAAACCTCACAAACCTCCCAAACCTCACAAACTTCACAAACTTCCAGCTTCCCCCTTGGGGGATCGAGGGGGCTGTTTCTAAATAATTTCACTTTCCCAATCATCTAAATCTTAAATTTGCCAATCTTATTTTTTTAAAGTTTAATTAAATTCGAACAAACGACTATTTCCTTAATGCAATTTTAAAACATGAACATTTCCAAATTATCCATTGTTATCCCCGCGTATAACGAAGCCAGAACGATTCATTTTATTTTAGATAAAATTAAAAATGTATCGTTGGTTAATGATATTGCTAAGGAAGTGATTATTGTTAATGATTGTTCTACCGATGATACAGAATCAGCTATTTTAAATTACATGCAACAGAATAAGGACTTGAGTATTGTGTATTATAAACATGAATTTAATAAAGGAAAAGGCGCCGCTTTACATACCGGAATTTCCAAAGCCACAGGCGAATATTTAATTATTCAAGATGCTGATTTAGAATATGATCCTGCTGAATACAATTTGTTGCTAAACCCCGTAATTAATGGATTTGCTGATGTGGTTTATGGCTCTCGTTTCATGGGTGGAAATCCGCATCGGGTGTTGTTTTTTTGGCATACTATCGGTAATAAATTGCTTACTGTTTTATCCAATGTCTTTTCCAACCTCAACCTAACGGATATGGAAACCTGCTACAAACTTTTTAAAACAGATCTAATAAAAAGCATTTCGTTAAAAGAACAAAAATTTGGCTTTGAACCCGAAGTAACCATAAAAATTTCACGTATTCCCAAAATCAGAATTTACGAAGTGGGCATTTCGTATTACGGCAGAACTTATGAGGAAGGGAAAAAAATTGGATGGAAGGATGGTTTTAGAGCCTTATATTGTATCGCTAAATATGGCTTGTTGGGCAGGCAATAATCAAATTATTTTTTAAAATTAAAAAGGGCTGAATCTCAATTAAGATTCAGCCCTTTTATTTAAAATCGATTTTGATATTAATTCAGTTTTGGCGCCGCAGCTAATATTTCTTCACTTACCCCATCAGCATACTGTTTGAAATTATCTACAAATTCTTTCGCCAATTCAAACGCTTCTTTATCATAATTCTCTTTGTTTTCCCAAGTGTTGCGTGGGTTTAATATTTCAGAAGGTACATTCGGACAACTCGTTGGCATCATAACGCCAAAAACAGGATGCGCTTCAAAGGTTACTTGGTCCAATTTGCCTTCTAAAGCAGCAGTGATCATTGCTCTAGTATAAGGTAAGTTCATACGATGTCCAATGCCATAAGGACCGCCACTCCAGCCTGTATTAATCATCCAAACATTCACTTCATGTTCACGCATTTTATTGCCCAACATTTCTGCATATTTTCCTGGATGTAATGGCATAAATGGAGCGCCAAAACAAGCACTGAAAGTTGATTTTGGTTCTACAACGCCTGCTTCTGTACCAGCCACTTTTGCGGTGTATCCACTGATGAATTGATACATCGCCTGACCTGGACTTAGTTTACTAATTGGAGGTAAAATGCCATATGCATCTGCCGTTAAAAAGAAAATATTCTTTGGCGTTTTCCCAATTGAAGGAATTAATGCGTTACTGATAAAATGTAATGGATAACTAACTCTTGTGTTTTCGGTGATTTTTTTGCTTTTGAAATCTATCGTATTCGTACCATCTATAAAAGTGATGTTTTCAACCAATGCGCCGTTTTTAATCGCACGGAAAATTTCCGGTTCTTTTTCTTCACTTAAATCAATCGTTTTAGCATAACAACCGCCTTCAAAATTAAAAACCGAATCATTTGTCCAGCCATGTTCATCATCTCCAATCAAACTTCTATTTGGATCTGCGCTTAAAGTTGTTTTGCCTGTTCCACTCAATCCAAAGAAAATAGCAGTATCGCCTTCCTTACCCATGTTTGCTGAACAATGCATGCTCAATACATTTTTCTCTTGAGGTAAAATATAGTTTAAAATGGTAAAAATCCCCTTCTTCATTTCGCCGGTATATCCAGTTCCACCGATCAGAATTATTTTTTTTGTAAAATTTACAATGGCGAAATTATGTTGACGTGTACCATCTGTTTTTGGATCTGAATGAAAACTTGGCGCCTGAATAATATGCCAATCAGGTTTGAAATTTTGTAACTCTTTTTCTTCAGGTCTTAAAAACATGTTGTATGCAAATAAATTGCTCCAAGGATTTTCATTGATTACACGAATGTTCAAATGAAAATTAGGATCTGCACATGCACCGCAATCTCTTACCCAAATTTCTTTTGATGATAAATGCTCAGTCATCTTTTTGTAAAGCACATCGAAATATTTTCCTTCAATTGGGATGTTGAAATTGTTCCAGTTTATGTTGTCTTTTGTGATGTCATCTTGTACAATAAATTTATCCTTCGGACTTCTACCTGTAAATTCTCCTGTATTTATTACTAATGCACCTGTGTCATTCAAAACGCCTTCTTTTCTTTGAATTGTTGCATCTATTAACTCCTGTGAATTTGCTTGATAATGAACATTTACCAAATTATTCAGACCAAGTGTTTCAAGTGATTTAGTTGGAGATTCCATAATTGTAGTTGATGACATATTGTTTTTTAGTTTGGTTAATAAACAAATGTAGTAATCATATTTCTATAATGAAGTTTAAAATAGCTTGCATATTTTAGTTGGAATTCAATTTAAGTGTCTTTAGTTTGTCTTTTTTTAATTTTCTACGAATTATTGTTAGTTTAGATTGATTAAAAAGCACTTAATTTTAAATGAGGTTTATTTTTTTTAAATTGTTTGAAATAAGTTTCTATTTTTCCATTTTACGATAATAAGGTATCTTGTATTTTTAAAAAATAATTCACATCATTAACACACATAATTGTATGAAGTATCTTTCACTTAATCCTTCAATTTTTATTAAGAATCGAGAAAGATTCGTTTCGCAGATGTCGAAAAATGCCATTGCTATTTTTAACAGTAATGATGAACTGCCTACCAATGCCGATCAGGTGCATAAATTCAAGCAGAACTCTGATATGATATGGTTGACAGGGGTTGAGCAAGAAGATACCATGTTGGTTTTATTTCCAGATAACCCTGATCCTAAATTCAGAGAAGTATTGGTTTTAACTAGGCCTAATGAGGTTAAAGAAAAATGGGATGGACATCGATTAAGAAAGCTTGAAGCTGAAGGGATCTCAGGCATTAAAACTATTATTTGGTTAGATATGCTTGAAGGTTTGTTGCAAGCATGGGTACATCTAGCAGATACCATTTATTTGAATACCAATGAAAACGATAGAAGATCCAATTATGTAGAAGTTAGAGATTACCGTTATGCTAGATTGATGCGTGAGCGTTTTCCATTACATCATTACGAAAGAAGTGCCAAGATTTTGAAGGTGTTGCGTGCGATAAAAACACCACTTGAAATAGAAGTAATGCAACAAGCCATAGACATCACTGATGTTACATTTAGAAGGTTGTTGAAATTTATAAAACCTGGTGTAATGGAATACGAAATTGATGCTGAAATTTATCATTCGTTTTTATCACAACGCGCTACTGGTCCAGCTTATGGCTCTATCATAGCCTCTGGTGATCGTGCAAGAACATTACATTATGTAGACAACAACCAAGTATGTAAAGATGGTGAATTGATTTTGATGGATTTTGGTGCGGAATATGGAAATTATTGTGCTGATTTGTCCCGTACCATTCCTGTAAATGGAAAGTTTTCTAAAAGACAAAAAGAAGTATATAACGGTTGCTTGCATTTGCATTTATACGCGGCAAGTATTTTAAAACCCGGCATAAGCATCATAGATTACACCAAAAAAGTAGGGGATGAGGCTAGCCTTGTGTTTCAAAAAATCGGCTTGATTTCCAAAGCGGATGTTAAAAACGAAGATGCAGATAATCGTGCATTCAGCAAATATCTTTACCATGGTATATCACATCATTTGGGTATTGACGTACATGATTTAGGAACAAGAACATCACCAATAAAAGCAGGAATGGTATTTACCATCGAGCCAGGTATTTATATAGAAGAAGAACAAATGGGCATTCGCATCGAAAATAATTATTGGATCACAAAAAATGGCAACAAAGATTTGATGAAAAATATTCCCATCACAGTGGAAGAAATTGAAGCGTTAATGAAAAAATAAATCAACATTTAATTGATGAAAAATATCCCCAATTTATTTACCCTACTGAATTTGTTTTTCGGTTGTTTGGCAATCGTTTTTGTTTTGCAAAATGGCATTGTTATTCATTACGATTTTGATGGGAGTCAGTTTCTTGATATTCCTGAAAAAATTTGGATGGCTTCTTTATGCATTGGTCTAGCTGCGGTCATTGATTTTTTGGATGGCTTTTTAGCCAGGTTATTAAACGCTACTTCCGAAATGGGAAAACAACTCGATTCATTAGCAGATGTGGTTAGTTTTGGCGTTGCACCTTCAATGATTGTATATCAGTTTTTGCGCATGAGCTTTGCAACTGCTGAAGGTGGAATTGAAGTTTCTATGATTTTATTAATGCCTGCTTTTATAATTGCAATGGCAGCCGCTTTTCGTTTGGGAAAATTCAATTTGGATACCACACAATCAAAAATATTTAAAGGAATGCCAACACCCGCAGTAGGGTTGTTTTTTGCTTCGTTTCCATTGATTTATTGGACATGTGATTATGATCAGATATTGTTTTTATTATTAAATAAATGGTTTTGGTATGTAATTATTATCAGCATTTCTTGGCTAATGGTAAGCAATATTCCAATGTTTTCATTAAAAATAAATGTCAAAAACAAGCAAGAATTATTTCCGATAATTATCTTAATTCTAATTGGTATTTTAAGTAGCATTTTTTTAAAATGGATTGCGGTTCCAATTCTGTTTGTTAGTTACATTATTTTATCTTTGCTCAACAAAAAAAAGTTATCATGATATTTATTGCACAAATAAAAGTAATGCCGTTAAAAGATTTATTAGATCCACAAGGGAAAGCAGTTTTAGGTGGATTGCATAATCTAGGATTATCAAGTATTTCAGACGTACGCATAGGGAAGCAAATCGATTTGCAAATTGAAGCCACTTCAAAAGAAGAAGCACATCAAATGGCCACAGAAGCGGCAACCAAACTATTGGCAAACATGGTGATGGAAATGTTTGAAGTAACTATTTTATAATTTATTTTCAACAGATGCTATATTTGATTCCTACGCCTATTGGCAATTTATCCGATATGACTTACAGAGCGGTGGAGTTGCTAAATGCTGTGGATTTAATTTTAGCTGAAGATACCAGAACTTCATCCGTTTTGCTGAAGCATTACAATATTCACAAGCCCATTTCTCCTTATCATCAGCATAATGAACATAAGATAGTTAGTCATTTAATTGATCAATTGTTGATGGGTAAAACGATGGCATTGATTACAGATGCAGGTACGCCCGGTATTAGTGATCCTGCTTATCTATTGGTTAAAGCATGTGTTGAAAATGGCGTTGAAGTAAATTGTTTACCTGGCGCTACTGCTTTTGTTCCGGCTTTGGTGAATAGCGGATTACCAACAGACAGTTTTTGTTTTGAAGGGTTTTTACCTTTAAAAAAAGGCCGTCAAACATTTTTAAAAAGAATGGCTGTTGAAGAAAGAACGATGATTTTTTATGAAAGCCCAATGCGTTTGGTAAAAACATTAAGTCATTTCATCGAATATTTTGGTGCCGAACGTAAATGCAGTGTAAGCCGCGAATTGTCAAAAAAATTTGAAGAAAACAAACACGGAACTTTACAAGAAGTACATGATTATTTTAATGCCAAATCGGTAAAAGGAGAGATTGTGATTGTAGTGGGAGGGAAGGCGGATTAGATGCTGGAATAAAAATGTTTAAATCGCTTTGCTGGTTTAATGTTTAATGGTTTAATGGTGGAAGTATCTTACCTTTTTAACACCAAACAACAAACGCCAAACAACAAACGAACTGGAAATATAAAAATTGAAACAAAATTTTGAACAACGAACGAGGCCAGACGCCAAACGCCAAACGCCAAACGCCAAACGCCAAACGCCAAACGCCAAACGCCAAACATTTTCTCATATGAAACTAAATCATCTTTTTTTAATTCTTTGCTTCTTTAGTGCAACTAATTTATTTGCACAACCTGAAAGATGGCAGCAATCGGTTAAGTACACCATGAATATTGATATGGATACATTAACAAATCGATTTTCGGGTTCACAAAAACTGCAATACCAAAATAATTCTACCGATAAATTGGATAAGGTGTTTTATCATCTGTATTGGAATGCATTTCAGCCAAACAGCAGTATGGATGTAAGAAGCAGGGAGTTGGGAAAGCAAATCATAAATGGCAGGCAAGATTGGGATGGCCGCGTTAAAGACAGGATTTTAAATTTGAAAGAAAATGAAATTGGGTATCAAAAAATAAAATCGTTAAAGATGAATGGAATTTCACAACCATTCAAATACCATGAAACGATTTTGGAAGTAAATCTTACTACACCAATTTTACCTAAAACTACCGTGACATTTGACATGGAATTTGAAGCTCAGGTTCCTTTGCAAGTTAGAAGAAGTGGAAGGGACAATCCCAATACGGGCGTGCGTTACAGCATGAGTCAGTGGTATCCGAAAATGTGTGAATACGATTACGAAGGCTGGCATCCAACGCCTTATGTAGCCAGAGAATTTTATGGTGTATGGGGTGATTTTGATGTGACGATTAACATTGATAAATCGTATAAAATTGGTGGAACTGGCGTGTTGGTGAATGCAAAAGAAATTGGTTGGGGATATGATACTGCTGGAACGGAACTAATAAAGATTGCTACAAATAAAAGATCATGGCATTTCAAAGGAGAAAAAATTCATGATTTTGTTTGGGCAGCGGATCCAGATTTTAAGCATCTTTCCAAAAAAATGCCGAAGGGGCCAATGCTTCATGTGATCTATAATTACATTCCCAATAATCTACAAAATGATACGGCATGGAAAAAAGTATTAGATGCAGCTACAGCCGTTCTGTCATTTATCGAAAGTAATTTCGGAAAATATCCATATCCGCAATATTCCTTCATTCAAGGAGGTGATGGAGGAATGGAATACGCCATGGCAACGTTAATGAGTACGGCATCGATAGGGACTGCATTTCATGAGTGGATGCACAA
>VFKL01000014.1 GCA_009885535.1 Chitinophagaceae bacterium
GAATCTAAATGATCAACTGGAATATCAAAATAACCCTGAATTTGTGGTGCGTGTAAATCCATGGTAACCACACGGTCAGCACCTGCAGCAACAAGCATATTAGCTACTAATTTAGAGCCAATAGCTACACGAGGCTTATCTTTTCTATCTTGGCGAGCATAACCATAATAAGGCATTACAGCAATTACTTTGTACGCAGATGCTCTTTTAGCCGCATCTATCATTAAAAGCAATTCCATTAAATTATCAGTTGGAGCAAATGTACTTTGTATTAAAAAAACAAATTTACCTCTGATGCTCTCTTCATATTCTACCCCAATTTCACCATCACTAAATTGTTGAATTTTAACGCTTCCAATTTTTTCTCCAAATTTTTTTGCTATTTTTTCTGCTAAATAGCTTGATCCTCTCCCAGAAAATATTTTTGCGTTTGATTCCATTTTATAATTTATTTCAAGTAAAATTAATTAAGCAAAAGTATGGTTAGTTTGCTGCAATAAATTTTAATTATCATGAAAAATATTAACAACCCGTCCACATCAATTAAAAATTGGAGTAAGGATGATCAACCTTATGAAAAGATTAAAAATTTTGGACCAACACATTTAAGTAATTCTGAGTTGCTGGCAATTTTAATAAAAAATGGGAATAGAAATAATTCTGCAATTGATTTAGCTAAAGCCATCATGATGCGATGCAACAATTGCTTGAATGAATTGGGAAAATTGTCTATGATTGATTTTCAAAAGATAAATGGCATTGGCGAAACCAAATCTATTACGATAATGGCAGCACTAGAAATGGGACGTAGGCGTTTGAATGCAGAATCCGTTTTGAAACATTCAATTAAAGGTAGCCAAGAGGTAGCTCAATATTTAAATGAGAAATTCAAAGATTTAACTTATGAAGTATTTGCAGTTTTATTTTTAAATCAAGCCAATAAAATCATTCATTTTGAAGTAATCAGTAAAGGCGGTATTACTGGTACTGTAGCTGATCCAAGAATTATATTAAGATTGGCACTTGGTTTTGGCGCGGTGAGCATTATACTATGTCATAATCATCCTTCAGGAAATTTAAATCCTAGTAACGCAGATAAAGCCATTACCAAAAAGATTGGTGAAGCAGCTTCATTAATGGATATAAAATTAATAGACCACATCATTGTAAGTGATGAAGGATATTTTAGTTTTATGGAAGAAGGATTATTATAATCATGGTTGAAAATTTGATTGATTAAAAGAAAGTTTCAACCACAATTATGAAAATAAAAATTGATTTTAAATAAATCAAGCCATCCCCGTTGGACCACCGAAATTAAAAGGTATTTCAACGGATTCCATATCTTGTATAGTACCATTAGCAGCTTCGAATTTCTTTACATTGTCAATCATTGCCTTCATGAATCTCTTTGCATGAAATGGCGTAAGTACTATTCTGCTTTTAACTTTGCTTTTGGGCGAGCCTGGCATTACATTTACAAAGTCTACTACAAACTCTGCATGGCTATGTGTTATGATGGCTAAATTAGCGTAGGTACCTTCTGCGATTTCTTCTGAAATTTCAATATTCAATTGATTTTCTACTGCTTTATTGTCTGACATATTTAAAGATTTTTTTATAAAAAAAGACCACCGAAACCGATGGTCTTCTTTTATTATTTAAGATTGTATTAGTTCAATTTAATGATTTCTTCTGTTACTCTATAAATTTGAGCACTTGCTCCTCCACCGTAACCATATCTTACTCTGAATTCTTTTGTTGCTGGGTCGTAGATATTGTTGCATTGAGCAGCATTTGGCCAAGCAGGAACGAAAGAAGTTGGAGATCCATCCATATTTGCTGATGGTAAACCACTGGAAAACAAAGGAAGAGCTGGAGTAGCAGAACCTGGAGCTGGTGTTATTGATAAAGCACCAGAAGTAGGATCTACAGTGAAAGTTGCGAAATAATTAAGACCACCTAAATCACCTAATTCAACTTCAACTGAATTTGGACCAGTTGTAGATAAGGTTTTAGGTCTGTTGGTGATTGCTCTTGGAACAGTTGGGTGATAAAAATATCCGTTTGAAGTATATTCACCATCATAGATATTTTTAATAGTGATTCTTATTAAAACTTCTTTCATATTGCTAGCAACAGTAAACCCGTTACTTGCACTTACCAATTCAAGACCTATAGCATAAGTTAATGTTGGGTCTAAATCAGAAGCTCTAGGAATCGTGATTTCTAGTGTATCTAATAATTGTCCTGCTTTAATTGTAGCTGTTAAATTAGAGGTGTACGCACTTGCTGGTAATAAAGTTAAATCTGGATCCGCAGACACCAATTCAGGCTTCAAAGCAAATTGAACTGTTACATCAGAAGATTGAGCACCAATTGTTTCTAAAGCTACAATTGGAGAAGCTAAAAATTGTGGTGCATCTGAAGATAATAATCCGTAATCAACAGAACCTGCAATTGATTGTGGTAATGATACCCCTTTCTTTTCGATAACTTGAATCCCATAATCTCCATTATCGAAACCTTTGTCTTTAAGACAACTAGAGAATGCAACCATTGTTGCAACTCCGAAGAAACTTAATTTAAAAATATTTTTCATTTTGTTTAATTTAATTATTAATTGATAATGGAAATTATTGAAGATCCCAGAATACTTTTGAAGTAAATACACTGATTGTGCCTTGAGTATTAACGTTAGCTTCATTGAAGCTATATTCTGATTGTGGGTAAAACAATCTTACTGGAATTGATGAAGCAGCACCAGATAATGTTGATAATTGGGTAGCCCAAACACCAGTGTTTGCTTGATCGTAAGAAACACCTTCACCATAAACGATGTCGGTTCTTCTGTAATCAGACCAAACTTCAAAAGGAGCAATTCCATTTAAGGCAAACCATTTTTGTGCGATTATGGTATATAAACCACCATCCACTAAATTACCAATTGATGGATCAGCAACTGCTGTGTAATCAACGTCGGCATATCCAGCATTTCCATTGATGTAAGTGTTTGCGTTAGCAGCTGTTAAACCTAATGAAATAAATGATTCTCTGATTGCAGCAGTTAAGGCAGTTTGAGGATCAACACCAGGTAACAGACCTCTTTGTGCAGCTTCAGCTTGTAAGAATAAACTTTCAACACTAGTCATCAACCATGCATCAGAAGAAGCACCATTTGGAGTTAACCCTGTGTTAGGCGATGTTAAATTGATTTGATTGATTGCTGATAATGAATCTCCATTAAATCCTGCAGCAAATCCAGATACAGCACCATAAGGAATACCTTTATGTAATTGTCTTGCAGTGTAAACTGATGCACTAGAATTAACATCTGGTCTTATGTATAATCTAGATTCTCTTGGATCTCCATTATATCTGTAGTAACCTGGAGTTTGAGCTGTACCTAAACCAACTGCGAAAGCATTCGCTTTAGTAACATCTGCTAAACCTGCCAAAGTACCATTTTCATTGATAGCAAAAAATCTGTAGAAAGGACTTGGTTTAGAAGCAGAAAAACCAGGGTTGATTTTAGCTGTTTCACCAGAATTTAAGAAACCTGTTCCTTCAGCATTAATACCCGACATGATTGCTGCATAATCAATTCCAGAAACTGAAGTTGATGCATCAATTCCATTTTGGCAATGAATAACCATACGTAATTTCAACGTATTTGCTAATTTAATCCACAATGTTGCATTTCCTTTGAATACTAAATCATTGGTTGCAATTTTTTCATTTGCTGAGGCAGCTGCTGCTGGACTTTTCAACAAAGCAATAGCTGTATCTAATTGAAGGAATAAATCCTTGTAGATATCTTTACCATTGTCATACTTAGGATTTCTTACATCATTTCCTTGTAATGCTTGGAAATATGGAATGTTACCATAAACGTCAGTTAACAATTGGAAATTTTGAGTTTTCATTATTCTGCAAATTGCTTCGTAGAATCCATCCCCAGATGCTTTTGCTTTTTGTTGAATGTAATTGTAGGAAGAAGCATTATAATACAAATTGTTCCAAGGATTTCCAGCAGCAGTGTTTGGGAAAGTATTGGTAAAATTGTACGTTTCTTCTTCGTTGTCATTTTGATAGCTACCGCTACGTGCCCAATAACCCATCCAGTTTTGAAGGAATTTCCAATCAGCAGCAACGATTTTTGCAGAAGTTGCAATTGATGAAGGAAGTACATCTCTGTAATTTAATGAACCTGCAGACAAGTTCTCTTCAGATGCATTGATATCAAAATCAGTTTTACATCCGGTAAGTAGAGCTACCGCTGTAGTAGCAATCAAACCTAATTTTTTAATATTAAAAAGTTTCATGTTTATATTTTATTAATTTTTATTAAAATTGGAATACTACGTTAGCACCGAAAATTCTTGTTGGAGGCATGTTATAAGCAGTACTACGACCTTGTGCGTTTCCTGTAAATGATGCGTTTCCATTAGAAGAAAACTCTGGATCAGTCCATTGATTAGATTTTGGTAACCAAGTCAATAAATTTCTACCTGTAATACCAACTGTAACACCTTTCAATGTATTTCCTTTGAACATTTTTGCAGGAAATTCATAAGTTAATGAAACCTCTCTTAATTTCCAGAAAGCACCACTAACTAAATAGTTTGAAATAGCAGTTGTATTTAAATCACTGTTCCAGAAATCACGATTGTATTGTTGTGTATAAACGTTTGTATTTTCTACATATTTAGATCCATCATAATAAACTGAATTAGGCCATACAAATGCACGACGACCATACTGAGCAGAACGAGAAGAAATTCCATTGTCATCTAAGAAAGCACCCAACTGATCAGCTACGATTTGGTTTCCACCACGATACTCAGCAACAACTGATAAACTGAAATTTTTATAATTAGCTGATAAAGTTAAACCGAAAATGTTATCTGGAGTTGTTTTTCCGAACTCAGTTAAATTTGGATTAACTGTTGGCATACCATTTGCACCAACAATTACTTTTCCAGTTGCGCTATCTCTGATATAATCGTAAACTCTAAACTTGTACACTGGTTGTCCTACTACAACCCAGTTGTAATTTCCAATACCGATTTGATTTAAACCATCAACCAATTTGATTACTTTACTTGTTTGATAAGTATAGTTCATTTTTAAATCAATATTCAAATCTCCCACTTTTACCAATGGAGTTAATTTTAAATCCATCTCTAAACCACTATTTTGGAACTCAGCTGCATTTAATTTACTAGTTGTATAACCAGTACTATTTGCTAATTGTAAATCCAAAACTTGGTTTGTATTCTTTTGAGTGTAATAAGTTGCTTCAAAATTGATTCTGTTTTTCAAGAAACCAACTTCAAGACCAATCTCTTTGTTGTTTACAAACTCAGGTTCGAATTGTCTTTTGTAGATTGAAGTAGGAATGTTATATCCTAGTGTAGACCCATAAGGGAAGAATGTTCCAGTTGCAAATGCTGGATCATCTTGAGCAGCCAATGGAACATTACCTGTTTTAGAAACTGCTCCACGAACTTTCAAAAAGTTCACGATATTTTGTTTATCAAATCCAGGTATTACTTTGTGCAATAAAACTGAAGCGTTCACACCAGGATAAAAATAAGAGATATCGCTGTTTGAGAAAGAACTTCCGTCTCTTGGTGCATTTTTACTATCTCTGTCATAAGATCCAGTTCCTTCTAAATAAGCCCAACCATCATAATTGATGCTTAAATTACCAAATAATCTTGATAATCTTGAAACAGTAGAACCTGCAGAAACAATTGGCTCACCTACTCTGTTTTGAATACTCAAGAAAGTTGATTGACCAAGATTTCCACTACTAATTCCCCAGTTATTTGTATTTGACTGACGGAATGATTGTCCAAATTGACCAGTAAATGTAAATTTCTTATACTTTGCATTCATGTTAGCAAAAAACTCAGAAGTTACTCTGCTACTAGA
Source organism: Chitinophagaceae bacterium (assembly GCA_009885535.1). GTDB lineage: Bacteria > Bacteroidota > Bacteroidia > Chitinophagales > Chitinophagaceae > Ferruginibacter. The sequence continues at coordinate 5,941 of VFKL01000014.1, forward strand.
TGAAGAAGCATAAGCTACTGCAGCACTGATTGTTGTTGATGACGCATCAGTCAATGTTAGATGATAAGCACTTGGTGAGAATGCTTCTGTTGAAGATTTAGCATCTCCAAAAGTAGCTGATCCACCCAAACGGTAAACAAAGTTTAACCAATTTGTAGCTTTATAAGTTAACTCTGCGTTACCCAAAACATCATTTGTTCTTCCTTTTTGTCTGTTGATGTCTTTAGCCATGTAAGGAGTTCTGAAGAAATTCGTCAAATATGGGGTAAAGTATCCATTAGGACTAGAGAAATAATCTGTTCTCCAATTTTTGAAACGAGATAAATCATATTGTCCTGGAGCACCAGTAACGTTATAATACGTTTGAGCATTTGCTGTTGTTATGTCATATTTTGAATTTGTAACACGAGCATTGAAAGATGCTGCAAATCTATTGTATTCTTTACGTGCGTTTAATGCAATTGTTTTACGATCGTTCTTATCTCCTGGCATTGTACCGCGGATTGAAACGTTTTGTGCACTTAAATAAAAATCTCCAGTTGAGTAAGAAACATCAGTTTGATTGGTTGTTCCTGTTTCAAAGAAATTTTTTCTACCGTTTGCAAAATTGCTGTATGGTAATAATAATTGTTCGCCATTAGGGCCAGTTTGTCCCATTTGTCTGATTGAACCATCAAACTCATCTCCCCAAGATTGTTGCTCAATCGCAGAAAATGTACCTTGTCCAGTATTTGCATCTTGACCATAACCAGAACCAAATCTTGATTGAAATTCAGGCATATAAGCTATTTTCTCGAATTGAGTAGTTTGTGAAACGGTAATCATTGGTTTCATTTTATTACCTTTTTTGGTAGTAACCATGATTGCGCCATTAACCCCATCAGGACCATAAGCCACTGTAGCTGAAGCAGATTTCAAAATACTTACATCTGCGATATCATTTGGGTTTAATGAATTTAAAAATCCTAAAGGTGTTGGTACCCCGTCAATCACCAACATAGGTTGGTTATTTCCAGTTAATGAACGAATACCACGTAATGTGATACGCGTTGTTCCTAAAACACCACTATTGGTTGTAGCTACGTTCAAACCTGAAACTTTAGCTGTCAAACCATTTTGAAGATTTACAGGATTTGCTTGCGTTAATTCTTTTGTTTTAACTGAAGCTGTTGAGTAACCTAAAGATGACTTCTGACGTACTTGACCTAAAGAGGTTACAACTACCGCTGTCATTTCTTGTGTGTTTCTTGCCATGTTAGCAATTACTACGTTGCCTGATGGTACAAGTGTAACCGCATCGTAACCAACTGCAGTTACAGTTAATTTTGATGATGGTCCAGATACTTTAATAGAAAAATTTCCACTAGCATCTGTTTGAACTGCATTTTTAGTTCCAGTTTCGGTTACTGTTGCAAATTTTACAGGTTCACCAGGGATGTCTCTAACTTGTCCAGAGAGCACCTTTGATTGTGCGAAAGCCAGCATTCCGCTTAGCATTAGCACGGCAAATAATGTTAAAAATCTTCTCATGTTCGTTAATTGTTAGTTTAATGAATGGTAAAAATAAGGATATTTTATTAACAACAATAAAATGTTAATTTTTTTTTGTTGAAAACTATCCGTAAGTCAAGACAACTGTCAAACTAAAAGTGTTGCACGCAGAAAATAATTTTAAAATCCGGATTTTGAAGTTGGAAACTCGATGAAAGAAAAAAGGCAATTAAACTGTGGGTTTGAGCCGATTTTTTTTAAAGAACACATTGAAATAGCCAAAAGAGTTAGCTCAAACCTAACGGAAAAAATATTAAAGGCTATACCATGTTACCAAAAACAAACTATAAAATACACATGAATTATGATAAGATCAAGAAACCCATCAAGCGCTTGTACTTGCAGTATATTATTCTTGTAATAGATTTCAACTGCAAAATCGGGGTTTAAGGTTTATTGAATTTTCCGACGAATTTCTAAACTTTTTTCAAATAAAAATTCGTTTTACCATGAAAATATAGTTTCAAATCCTATTTGTGTTTTTTTACAACTATTTATTAAATCATATCCACTGCCAATTTCATTTTTATCTGGATAAATATTTTGACTAAACTTCAAGCGACAATGTATTTTTTTACTGATTTGATAATGAACATTTAAAAAGTATCTAAACCCTTTATCGTAAAACGCAGGTAATGCATAGCTGTTTGAAAGATCATTTTCAAAAGCGTAAATTCTGCTTTGGTAATTCGATGTTTCAAAATAGGATAATCTTAGATTTGTAGAAAGTCCTTTTCTTTTTGGTTTATATATCATCTCAGTGAAAAATAAAAAACCTTCACTTTTTGACAAATCCGCTGTTTTAATCATTTGAAATTCTATTCTACCTCTTATTGTAATTGTAGGACTGATTAGTTTACTTAAATGACATCTTAAACTGGTTTTTTCAATTTCTGTTAATGGCTTAATGACATAATTTTCTATTTCGTTTGAGGAAGTTTGAAAAATCTGGTGTTTTAATGTAAAAACTGCCGATAATTTTTTATTTGGAGTATTTGTTACGCGAATCAAAAAATCCATCCCTGAACTAGGCGCATTAATTTGATATTGCAACCATGGCATAGAAAAAAAATCTGCAGATATATTAATCTGCCATCGACTTCTAGGCTTCAACGAAATGCCAAAGTAAATTCCTTTTTCATTATTTATATTTGAATTTTCAGTAAAAGCATTGGCGTTCAATGATTGAAACCCTTTTGAAATATTTCTATACAAAATTGAAATGTCCGCTTTTCCTGAAATCGCAGATAGCAATCCATTAGTTGTTGCAAACCCTTTATAACTAAACGCAGTTTCGCCAAAAAAATGTGTGTTGGATTGTGTAAAAGAATATCCGATACTGTATGATGTTAAACTTTTGCCTTTGAATGAGAATAAATTGTACGGGAGATTTTGTTTCTGAAATGGAATTTGAAATTGATAATGTAAGGCATTCAATGAAATCAAAACGTTTTGAAAATTCCTGTTTACAACTATTCCAAAAACTTGTTGATTTAAATTGCTTTTATTTTCAATTTCGTTTTTGGCACGATGCAATCCAAGATAATTAAAACTTGAAACAACGATTTGATTTGCGGAATCTATTGATAAATTTGCATCTAAATTTTTGTTTGAGTAAAATACAACCGCATTTGTTTGAAATTTTTTAACCCCAATGCAAAGACCTCTATGAAAATTAATCTCATTGAATGATTGATATGGTTTTATGATTTCAGATTCATGCTTAATATTATTTACTTCTGCACTTTTATTAACACCCATCGATTGCCAATGAATCAAACCTTGCGCTATGTTCACGGTATAATCTCCTAAACAAAGCAATTGTAAAAAACCGGCACTTTTTTTGTATAAATTAGACGAAATAAAATCAAATCCTTTTGTTTTTTTATCCCATATAAATCTCTCTCCCGCATCTTTTTCTATTAATATGGATAGTTTAATTTCATTTTCAAATTTAAATTGGTACTTCATCGAAAAAGCTGAAGGTAATCCTGCATATTTTTTTGATTTAGTAAGCGTATCATAATTGTAACCAATTGACTTTTCCAAAACAGTTCTATTTCGTATCAATAAAAATTGTTTTACTTCTTTTAAAGCTGTTTGGAAAGCATTTAAAAAATCGTTTTTGTTTTTTATTATCACAAATTGAATTATTTTTTTTATCAATAAAATGTCCCAATTAGGTATAGATTGTAATTCATACACCGAAATAAATTTTCCAAAAGCATTTCTATAATTAAAAAACGATTCTATTTGAATAGTAGTAAATGCACCAAATACTTGCAGATCCTCTATCGTAACTTCATTAATATTAAAATTTCGAATTTTATTTTCTTTCGTTTTTGATTTTAAAATATTGTTATCTAAGTCCAGCTCTTCTTCTGCATTTACATTCGTTTCCAAAACAGCTTCATCCGAATAATTGTTTATTTCAGTTTCAATCTGGCTAAAAACTTTTGTTGAAAAATAAAATATCAACCCAAGTATAAAAAATATTTTGTGCAAATTTTTATTCATTAGTGGTAGAAATTGAAGTGCCAGATGTAACGCCTAAGTTGGGATGAAATGCCAATATTAAAGCCCAATTCATTTTTTTTCCAGAATATAAAACCTCAACATTTGTAGTATTTGTAATTGAACCGAATCCTAATTTCAGTGCTATTTTTTTATGCACTTGATATGTCATTAAGCCAGAAAAACAAGTAGGTAAATTTGATGTTTTTGAACAATTTAAATGCATTGAAAATTGCTTTGAAATTTCATAAAATAGGCCAGTATTAATATTTATGTAGTACGCATTGTCTAAAGTTGTTTGTTTGTTAAACGACATGTAATTCGAAGCCGTAAACCCAAGTTTTATATCCTTCGACAAAAGGGTTACTAGTCCAACTTGCGCAGAAATGTATCGTTGTTTGATAAATTTTGAAATGTTGTTTTTCAGAAAACTGCTTTGTATGGCAAACGAAGTATTTTCGCCAATTTTTTTTGACAAGCAAAAAGCAAAATCTTGATGATTAAATTTTGATGTACCTGCTTGTCGAATGATTATCCCAATTTTCATTTTGCCTAATGAAAAACCTGAAACAACCAAATGATTACTTAATTCAATTAAGTTGAATTTTCTTTCACTAAAAGCCCCAATGTTGAATTTTTTAATTGATTCTAGATTAGCCGGATTAGAAACAATTTGAAAAATGTTGAAGAATTGGATTTCGCCAGCAGTGTTGTTCATTGTAATTGGTGTATTCAACAATGAAATATTTTGAGCAAATAAATTTTTTCCAAACAAAACAAAAAATGAAAACATTAAAAAAAATGTTGTTAAATAAGCATTTTTTATTAGGTGTATTATTTTAAACAACTGCATCAATTTACCTTTTTATTGGTTGCAAATTAGAATTCAATAAAAGTTTAAACTTGATGATTTAAACGTTTTTTTATCGTTTTTTTCTTTTAAAATTTTGCAGTTTTAGATTTTATTTATTAAAAAACATTTATAGTAGTATTTTTACAGAATGGAAATTTTAAATGGAAAAATTGTTTCGCAGTACATAAAAAACGAAATGAAATCTCTTGTTGACCACCTTATTTTAGATGGGAGGCGCGTACCGCATCTGGCTGCAATTCTTGTTGGCAATAATGGTGCGAGTGAAACCTATGTTGCTAGTAAAATAAAAAATTGTGAAGAAATTGGTTTTAAAAGCAGTCTGATTCGACTTAACGAAAATGTTGCTGAACAAGAACTTATTGATGCAATAAAAGAATTAAATCAAAATGATTTGGTAAATGGGATTTTGGTTCAGTTGCCATTACCCCCTCATTTCGATGAAGAAAGAATAATCAATCTAATCAACCCCGATAAAGATGTTGACGGATTTAGTCCCGTAAGCATTGGTAAAATGGTGCTAGGAATGCCTACTTTTATTCCAGCTACTCCTTATGGAATTATGCTAATGCTTGAACATTACAACATAGAAACCAGTGGCAAACACGCCGTAATTATTGGCAGAAGTAACATCGTGGGAAGACCCATGAGTATACTCTTAAGCCAAAGTAGTAAATATGGAAATTGCACCGTAACGGTATGCCATAGCCGAACTAAAAACATTAAAGAAATTTGTCTTACTGCTGACATTATTGTAGCTGCAATTGGTATCCCTGAATTTGTAAAATCGGATATGGTTAAAGATGGCGCTGTGGTCATTGATGTGGGTATAACAAGGGTAAAAGATGAATCCAAAAAATCAGGATTTAGTATAAAGGGTGATGTAGATTTTGATGCCGTTTCACCAAAATGCAGTTTCATTTCTCCTGTGCCTGGCGGCGTTGGACTGATGACAATTGCTGCATTATTAAAAAATACATTGAACGCGTACATTCAACAAAATAAAGTATGATAAATACAATTGAATTTAATTCACTTCCAGTGATGGAACATTTTTATACCATACAAGGGGAAGGGTTTCATCAAGGTCGTGCAGCCTATTTTATTCGGCTTGGAGGTTGTGACGTGGGTTGTGTTTGGTGTGATGTAAAAGATAGTTGGGATGCAAATGTTCACCCTAAATTTACTACAGATCAAATTGTTTTTGAAATAAAAAAACATACAAAAAGTGGACTGGTGGTTGTAACTGGTGGCGAACCTTTAATGCACCAATTGGATGAATTGACAGCTAAATTACAAGCAGAAGGTTTTGAAACAAATATTGAAACTTCAGGCGCTCATCCATTGAGTGGACATTGGAATTGGATTTGCTTATCTCCTAAAAAATTCAAAGCTCCATTAGAAGAAATTTTACCTGAAGCCAATGAATTAAAAGTAGTTGTTTTCAATAAACATGATTTTGAATGGGCGGAGTTTTATGCAGCTAAAGTAAACCCCAATTGCAAATTATATCTTCAACCCGAATGGGATAAAACAGCTGATGTAACGCCTATGATTATTGAGTATATTAAATCAAATCCTCAATGGGAATTGTCTTTGCAAATTCACAAGTACATCAATGTTCCCTAATCATCGTTATACAATTCTAAAATTTCACTAATCCCACTAAAGATTCCATACCTTCAATACTTAATTTTTTTTATGAAAAATTGGAATACAATTTTAAGGGTGTTGATAATACCGGTTGCTTTTTTTATTTTAATTCCATGTACACTTCATGCGCAATGGTATAACCCAGAAAAAGTAAGCAAAAAAGCTAAGGCTATATATCTTGAAGCTTATGACCTTGCTTCTGAAGGGGCATATATAAAATCATTGAAAAAATTAGATCAAGCTATAAAAATTTATCCCAATTATGTTGAAGCATTTTTATCACGGGCTGGCATATACGCAGATTTAAAATATTATGATTCATCTGTGCATAATTTTGAAATTGCATTTTCTATAGACAGCGTTTATTGTTCTGAATATCTTTTACCTTATTCAATTTCTTTGGCAGGAATTGGCAAGTTTGATGAAGCTTTAATAAAGGCAACTCATTTTTTAAATAACGAAAACCTCAACGAACAAAGTAAAAAATCAGCCAATTACAGAATAAGCACGTATTCATTTGCGTTAAATTACAAAAAAAATCATCTAGTTGATGACTACAATTTCGAGTTAATCAATTTAGGAGACAGCATTAATTCTAATGCACTAGAATACTATCCTTCATTAACTATTGATGGAAAGAAAATGATATTTACTCGGCGCATTGAGGATGATGAAGATTTTTATGAAAGCGAATGGATTAATAATAAATGGAGTAAAGCAATAGCAGCTAGAGGAAAAATAAATACCAACTTAAATGAAGGGGCGCAAAATATTTCTCAGGATGGAAATTGGCTCATTTTTACAGGCTGCAATTATCCAGAAGGTTTTGGAAGTTGTGATTTATATATTTCATACAAAACAAAAAATGGCGGATGGTCTGAAGCCGAAAATTTGGGAAGCACTATAAACACAAGCGCATGGGAATCTGCACCATCACTATCTCCAGATAAAAAAGATTTATATTTTTCAAGTACACGAACTGGTGGATATGGCGCAAGGGATTTATGGGTAACGCATCGTTTGCAAAATGGAAAATGGTCAACACCTGAAAATCTTGGCCCTCAAGTAAATACACCCGGTGATGAATCTTGTCCATTTATTCATAGCGATAATCAAACCATTTATTTTAACAGCAATGGTCATAAAGGTTATGGTACGACCGACCTTTTTTTAAGTAGAAAAGACACTTCGAATCATTGGGATAACCCAGAAAATCTTGGTTATCCAATTAATACAATTGATGATGAAGGTTCTGTAATTGTTGCTGCGGATGGAATTACAGCATATTGCGCTAGTGATAGAAAAGAAAAAAATGCAGGTTTAGATTTGTACACATTTAAACTTCGAAGAGGTATTCAGGCTTCGAAAACATTATGGGTAAACGGAAATGTTTTTGATATCAATACAAAACTAGGATTGCCTTGTACTATTACACTTACTGAATTAAATAGCGCTAAACAAATTTCAAATATTCAAACGGATGAAACTGGAAATTTTTTAATAACACTACCTATCAACAATAATTACAGTTTGAATATTAACCGAAAAGGGTATTTATTTTACTCGGATAATTTTTCATTAATCGACAACAAATTGGATAGTTTTTTCAATTTGAAAATTCCATTACAACCGATTGAAAAAGGAGCTGCCGTGATTTTGAAAAATATTTTTTTTGATAGCAACTCCGATTTGTTAAAAAAAGAATCAGAAATCGAATTGGATAAATTCGTGTCTTTATTAAACGAAAATCCCAATTTAAAAATTCAGATAAATGGGCATACCGACAATGTTGGAAAAAAAGAAGACAATCAAAAGCTGAGCTTAAATCGGGCAAATGCAGTTGTTAAGTATTTTGTTTCGAAGGGAATAAAATCAGTTAGATTAACTGCGGTTGGATATGGTGACACAAAGCCTATTGCAGATAACCACACCGAACAAGGGAAAAACAACAACAGAAGAACGGAAATAAACGTCATTTCTAATTAAAATTAATTCTATCATTGTTTGTATATTATGGACAATGAATTATTGTATAAAATCGCGCTTACTAAAATTCCCAATATTGGAAATGTTCATGCAAAATCGTTAATGCAAGTTTTCAAAGAACCGTCGCAAATTTTCAAAGCTTCAAAATTTCATCTGGAAAAAATAGAAGGGATTGGTTCTGTAAGGGCTAATTCCATAAAGACATTTAAGGACTTCGATGTTTGTAAAAAAGAACTGGAATTTATACAAAAACATGCCATTGACGCCCTGTTTTTTACAGAGGAAAAATATCCAAAAAGATTGTTGAATTGTTATGATTCGCCAATCTTGTTGTATTTTAAAGGGAGTAGTAATTTGAATGCGTCAAAAATAATTTCTATTGTAGGCACCAGAAGCAACTCTGAATATGGAAAACAGATTTGCGAAAAATTTATCGCCGATTTAAAACTAAAAGACGCCATTATAGTAAGTGGTTTGGCGTATGGTATAGACACTATCGCACATAGAACTGCATTAAACAGCAATAATGAAACGATTGGCATTTTGGCGCATGGCTTAGATAGAATTTATCCTTCGGCAAACAAACCATTGGCAAAAGAAATGATTTTAAATGGTGGATTGCTGACTGAATTTATGAGTGGTACAAATCCAGACAAACAAAATTTTCCAAATAGAAATAGGATTACAGCCGGCATCTGTGATGTATTGGTTGTGATAGAAACCAGCAAAAAAGGAGGCTCATTAATTACTGCAGAATTGGCAAACGATTATAATAAAGATGTATTTGCATTTCCAGGAAAAGTAACAGATCTTAAAAGTGAAGGTTGCAATAAACTGATACAATTAAACAAAGCCCATTTGATAACACATGCCAATGATTTGTTGGAAATGATGCAATGGAATGAGGTTCAATCAAATGTAAAAAAAAGAAGTCCTCAATTATTTAATGATTTCAATGAATCAGAATTGGAAATCCTTGAATTTTTCAAGCAAAAAACAGATTGGCAAATCGATGAACTATGTATGCAATCAAAAATGAGCAATAGTAAAATAGCAGGCGTTTTACTTTCTCTGGAAATGAATGGAATAATAAATTCATTACCTGGAAAAATATACAGGTATTTATATTAGCTTGATTAAAAACTATAAAATATTTTGAAATTAAGGATTTCAACTTATTTTTGCCTATGGCAACCAATATTAAAACTTCCCCACAAAAAAATTACGGCAAAATAATTCATGAAGGCTTAACCTTTGATGATGTATTATTAATTCCTGCTTATTCAGAGATTCTACCGCGTGATGTGGAGATTCAATCAACTTTAACCCAAAAAATTCAGTTGAATATTCCAATACTCAGTGCGGCAATGGATACTGTTACTGAAGCTTCTTTAGCCATTGCTATGGCAAGAGAAGGGGGCTTGGGCGTTTTACACAAAAACATGAGTATTCAACAACAAGCTGAACAAGTACGAAAAGTAAAAAGAAGCGAGAGCGGTTTAATTTTAGACCCAATTACTTTAAGCCCTAATTCTACCATAGGCGAGGCTTTGATGCTTATGCGTGAAAATAAAATTGGTGGTATTCCAGTTGTTGATGAAAATAAAAAATTGGTGGGCATTTTAACCAATAGAGATTTAAGATTTGAAAATAATCCAAAACATAAAATAAGTACGGTAATGACGAAGGAAAATCTCATCACTGCACCCGAAGGAACAGATCTTAAAAAAGCTGAACTGATTTTTAAACAAAATAAAATTGAAAAACTTCCAGTTGTAAATAAATCAGGTGCATTAATTGGCTTAATTACTTTTGGAGATATTTTAAAATTAAAAAGCAATCCCAATGCGGTTAAAGATGAATTTGGCAGATTGCTTGTGGGTGCAGGCGTTGGGATAACAACTGATATTTTAGATAGAGTGGCTGCATTACATCATGTTGGTGTTGATGCCATTTGTTTGGATAGTGCTCATGGACATACAAAAGGTGTAATTGAATCGCTTAAAAAAATAAAAAAATCATTCAAAACATTATCTGTTATTGCAGGAAACGTAGGCACAGGAGCTGGTGCGCTTGCATTGGCAAACGCCGGGGCTGATGCCATTAAAGTTGGAATAGGACCAGGTTCAATTTGTACAACTCGAATTGTTGCGGGAACAGGCGTACCACAAATTACAGCTGTTATGGAAGTTGCCGCTGCATTAAAAAATAAAAAAGTGGGTATCATTAGTGATGGCGGCATTCGATATACTGGCGATATGGTTAAAGCTTTAGCGGCTGGTGCCACTTGCGTTATGATGGGAAATATGTTTGCTGGTACAGAGGAAAGTCCGGGTGAAACTATTATTTACGAAGGACGTAAATTTAAACAATATCGTGGCATGGGTTCATTGGGCGCGATGGCACAAGGCAGTAGCGATCGCTATTTCCAAGATGCAGAAGCTGACGTGAAAAAATTCGTTCCGGAAGGTATTGAAGGCAGGGTTGCCTTTAAAGGAAGTTTAAAAGAAGTCGTGCACCAATTTACAGGAGGTTTAAGGGCTGGTATGGGTTATTGCGGAGCTTCAAATATCAAAGCATTACAACAAGCACAATTCGTAAAAATAACCAATGCAGGAATGAGCGAAAGTCATGCGCATGACATTTTCATCACCAAAGAGGCGCCAAATTATAGTCGATAATTTTTACCTATTGACTAATTGGAATTATGAAAAAAATTATCCGAATATTTATTTTATTGACGTTTGCGATTGTGTTAAAAACCAATGCACAAGATTCATCTAGATTGCGCATTTCTTTACTTACCTGTACACCTGGAAATGAGCTGTATTCAATATTTGGACATAGCGCCATCAGAATAGTTGATAGCAATAATGTAAACGATCTTGTTTTTAATTATGGAACCTTCAACTTTAATGACGACGAATTTTACATCAAATTCATAAAAGGAAAACTCAATTATTTTGTAAGCGTTCAACAAACAGAAGATTTTATTTATAGTTATTCAGCTGAAGGAAGAGGCGTTACCGAACAAATTTTAAATCTCTCTGAACAAGAAAAAAATGACATAAAGTATGCTTTAGTTGAAAATTTAAAAGAGGAAAACAAATATTATCAGTACGATTTTTTCTACGACAATTGCACCACAAGATTAAGGGATATCATTTCCAAAAATAAACAACCAAACCCAATACTGCCTTATGTTATGCCTGAAAAAACCAGATTCAGGCAAGCTATTCATATGTACTTGAATAAAAGCGAACAACATTGGAGCAAATTAGGGATTGACTTGTTGCTTGGTGCAAAAACAGATAAAATAATGTCTGCTGAAGAACAAGAATTTCTACCTGAAAATTTGATGAGTGCATTTGATAAATGTGCAAATCAAAAATTGGTTTCGGAAAAAAATCAACTTACCCCCCCTACTTTTATCAATCAAATTTCGAAATCTTTATTTACACCTAATTTTTGTTTCTGGATATTTTTTTCAGTCGTATTCTTTTTGTCATTTGTAAAAAACAAGTTTGTCTCCATAATAACAACTGGCTTAGATTTTACAATTTTATTTTTTACTGGCGCACTGGGCATTTTATTTATTTTCATGTGGTTTGGTACCGACCACATCATGACAAAAAACAATTACAATATTTTGTGGGCATTACCAACCAATATAATAGCTGCATTTTTTATTAGAAGCAAACAGCATTTTGTTCGTAATTATTTTGTGTTTGTAGCATGCTTTCTTTCATTAATATTAATTTGTTGGAATTTTTTACCACAACAGCTGAATGTTTCATTGATTCCGATTATACTTTCCTTAATCATTAGGATGTATGGCATAATATCTAAAAAAGGGAATGTAAAATGACAAGTAAAAAAGTACTTTTCAAAAATTCAGTTTTACATTATAAAGTTATAGGAACAGGAAAATGCTTGATGCTTATACATGGATTTGGCGAAGATTGGCGCGTTTGGAAATATCAAATAGAAGAACTCAGTAAGTATTACACATTAATTCTTCCGGATATTTTTGGGTCAGGAGATTCCGAAATGTTGGAAGGCGAAAACATTACAATAGATCATTACGCAGAAGGGTTGAGGGAAATTGTTTTAGCTGAAAACATAAAGCAATTTTCAATTTTCGGGCATAGCATGGGTGGATACATTGCATTGGCTTATTTAGCACAATTCCCAGAAGATGTGACATCAATTGGCTTAATTCATTCAACAGCCTATGCAGATGATAAGAACAAAATTGAACAAAGAAATAAATCAATCCAATTTATTGATGAATTTGGCAGCATTGCATTTTTAAAAACCAGTGTTCCAAAATTATTTTTAACCCTTAAAAGCAATAAAACTTTTATTGATTCGTTTCTGCAAATGGGAATAAATATTTCTAAAAATACATTCATACAATATTATAAGGCAATCAAAAACAGGCCCGATAACATTGATCTGTTAAAAAATGCAACCATTCCAGTTTTATTTATTTCTGGTATGGAAGACAACATTGTTTCTTATAAGGATAACATACGTCAGTCTATATTGCCTAAAATATCAGAAATAACCCTATTAACCAATACGGCACATATTGGTTTTTTTGAAAATCCCGAATTGTCAAATGGTATTATTTTATTATTTTTGCAAAATCATATAGTCGTATAACTTGCGTCTGTATTTTTAAAGTATTATCTTTCAATCTTTAATATTATTATTTTAGCATTACGTCATGAAAATCACCTTATTGACTTTTATATTTTTAATCACCACGCTGTGCGGCTACTCGCGGCATATTACCGGTGGGGAAATGAGGTATGATTTAATTTCGAGCACTCCTTTTACAAAAACATTTAGAATTACATTGGTTTTATTTAGAGATGAAAATTGTACTGGAAATTGCGCATCAATGCCCACTTCTGTTAGAATTGGAATTTTCAATAACGACAATAATAACCCTTATAATGGACCAGGAACTTTGCCAACTTTAGACGCAAATTTATATAGAAGCGAAGCGCTTCCGATTATTAATATACCAAGATGTATTGTAAGTTCTCCTAATTTAAATTATACAGCGGGATATTATGCCATAGTAGTGACATTGAATAACAACATCAATGGCTATACAGCGGCATACCAAACTTGCTGCAGAATTGAAAACATAAATAACATTGCCATTGATCCAAGTACAAATGGCGCAGGTGCTACTTATTCAACCATTATTCCTGGAACAGATTTTAATAATGTGCCCATATTAGACAATAGTCCGAAATTTGAAAAAGGTATTTCTATTTTATGTTTCAATAAAGAATTTACGCTTGATTTTAGTGCTACCGACCAAGATGGTGATCGATTGGTTTATTCTTTTATGAGTGCATATGATGGAGGTGCTGCCCAAAATGCAGGCAATATTACACCAAGTATACCGCCTTATGGTTCTTTAAATTATTCAAATGGTTTTACAGGTTTAAGGCCATTAGGCAATAGTGCATTTATCAATGCGCAAACAGGTATCATTACTGGCATTGCTCCAGAAGCTGGCAGATATGTTGTTTCCGTTTGTGTAAAAGCGTACAGAAATAATGTTTTAATCACCACACACCGTAAAGATTTTATTATTACCGTTGCAGAATGTGATTTTGCAAGTGCCAATTTAAATTCGAGTTATATCAACTGCGATAATTACACTGTTAATTTTACAAATATTACTCCTTCACCATTGAATGAAACTTTTTCATGGAATTTTGGAGATCCTGCTTCTGGAATTTCTAATGTTTCAAATACTGAAAACCCATCGCATATTTATTCGGGTGCTGGAACATACAACCTCGTTTATATTGTTAACCCTGGAACGGGTTGCTCTGATACCGTAAATGCGATTGTTAAGGTTTACCCTGGATTTTATTCTGAAATCACCTCTAATAATCCCGCTTGTAAAGGCAAACCAGTGCTTTTAAGAGACCTTACCCGTACAAACTTTGGTGTAGTAAACAATTGGCATTGGGATTTTGGTTTAAATAATGCTACCAACGATACCAGTAATATTCAAAATCCACAATTTGTTTTTCAGGATACAGGTACATTCACTGCTAGTTTAATTGTAGGGACTAATTTAGGTTGCATTGATACGGTTTACAAAACAATAAAAATTGTTGAAAAGCCTACACTTAAAGCAACTAATGATACGTTGATGTGCGCTATAGATTTTTTACAATTATTGGCAACTTGTGATATTCCTGGGAATTTTACTTGGTCACCAAACTATAATATAAACAATACCTCTATATCAAACCCGATTATTAACCCGTCAGTAAATACTGTTTATTTTTTAAATTTTATTGACCCTGTGGGATGTAGAGCGAGAGATTCTGTAAAAGTAAATGTAGTAGATTTTGTAAGTATAAATGCGGCAATTGATACTACTATTTGTTTAACAGATACCATTAATTTAAGGGTAGAAAGCAATGGACTTCTTTATAATTGGACACCTGAAAATATTATTGTAAATCCACGCATTAAAGATGCGTTGGCTATTCCTACTGCCATTAATACTACTTTTTATGTGCAAAGTAATATTGGATCTTGCTTTGCACGCGATTCAATTAAAGTTAAAACCGTACCTTATCCAATCCCTAATGCAGGCAATGATACTTCAATTTGTTTTGGAACCAATGCAACTTTACATGCATCAGGCGGTGTTTTTTATAGTTGGTCTCCTGTAAATTTTCTTTCTGATATAACATCCCCAAATCCTTCTGTAATAAATCCTGATGCTGGGTTTATTGACTTTGTAGTAACGGTTAGAGATATACGCGGATGCCCAAAACCAGTTAAAGATATCGTTCGATTAAATATAAATAGAATTATTGCAGATGCAGGACCAAGAGATACGGCTGTAGCTCTATATCAGCCATTGTACTTACATGCTACTGGAAGTACAAACTATTTATGGACACCTGTTACACAATGGCTCAACAATCCATTTATTGCAGATCCAATATCAACCCCACGAGACAACATTGAATATATAGTTAGGGTGAGTAACAATATTGGATGTTTTGATACAGACACCATCAATGTGCGATATTATAAAATAGAACCGGATTTTTATATCCCAAATGCATTTACGCCTAATGGAGATGGATTGAATGATGTGATAAAACCAATTGGCATAGGCATGAAAACAATAGATAAATTCATTATTTTAAATCGTTGGGGGCAATTGATGTTTTCAACTACTAGAACAGGGAAAGGTTGGGATGGAAAAACCAATGGCATCACGCAAACATCTGGCACATATGTGTATTACATCGAAGGAAAGAAATTTAACAACCAAGCCATTTCTATTAAAGGAACATTCCAATTATTAAAATAAGTTTATCATTTATACCGATTGGATATCTGTAGTGGTCCAATGAAATTGTCCCAAACAATTGTCATATCGGCATTATACCAGAAAAAATGGAACTAAAAAGTAATTATAATTGGTATTATTTTCATTGTTGATTCTCCAAATCAAAAAGTTAATTTTGCAATAAGTATTTATACTTATAAAAATTACAAAATTCAGATTCAAAAAACAAAATGAATAAAACCATATTTATTACAGGCGCCACTTCAGGTATAGGAAAAGCATGTGCAGAAACATTTGCCGCAGCTAATTTTCGATTGATTATTTCAGGACGTAGAGCAGATCGATTAAAAAAAATAAAATCAGATTTAGAAGCTAGATTTAATATTGATGTATTGGATTTGTGTTTTGATGTTCAGGATAAAAATGCTGTGTTTGATGCGATTAAACAATTACCTGAATCTTGGAAAAAAATTGATGTATTAATCAATAATGCTGGCCTTTCATTAGGCAGAGATAATTTTGCTGATTGCGATTTAAATGATTGGGAAACCATGATTCAAACCAATGTAAATGGATTGCTTTATGTGTCGAGGGCTGTTTTAGATTGCTTAATACCAAATGAAAGTGTTGTTATAAATATTGGTTCAATTGCTGGTAAAGAAGTGTATGAAAATGGGAATGTGTATTGCGCTTCTAAATTCGCTGTTGATGCCATTACCAAATCCATGCGTATTGATTTGTTGAAAAAAGGAATTCGAGTTACCGCTATTCACCCAGGTGCTGTAGAAACAGAATTTTCAATTGTACGTTTTAAAGGAGACACTACAAAAGCATCACAAGTGTATAACGGTTTTAAACCATTAACGCCGGAAGACGTTGCTGATACTATATTCTATGCAGCTAATTTACCCTCACATGTATGCATAAACGAACTTACGATCATGCCTAAGCAACAAGCAAGTGCAATTTATTTTCACAAAGATTAAAGGTTTAACCCAGATTTTTATTGAGATAACGAAATTCTAATTTGAATTCCGGCTCTTGTATTTGTAGTCGGCGCACTTGATGATATATATGGCTTTACCCTTCGTTGATCGAAGTAAAGTTTTAAATTTATTTTACTATTTAAAAAATAATCTATCGTTGGACTAATCGACGTTTCTTTACTTCCTGATGTTGCGAAATTATTATCCTGATCTAATCTACTATTCGCGGTTACATTATCCCTCACCCTAAAATCAACCCTGAAGCTAATTTCATTATCGAGTTTTCCACTTTTTTCTTTACTCAAAAATGAAGGAAGTTTCAGTCCGCCGAATAATTTCAATCCTTTTTTACGATAACCCGCACCAATTGTAAATTCAGTGCTTCTTACTTCGCTTAATTGATAATCATTCAAACTCAAACTCAATTGACGGGTTTTCGTGTATTCAAACTTAGCCTGGAATTGATTTACAAACATCATATCTATTCCCACCAACGGTGAAAACTGCTCTTGAATACTTATATTCGGTACTAAGAAAAATGGTATAAAATTCTTTGAGCCTGTATCATAAAATGAAGGATATCCATATTTTGACACATCCTGATAAAGCAATGCGGATGTAAATCCATTCATACTTAAGTTTCCAGTATATCCATGTGTAAGCGTAAAGCTTGTAAACAATTTATCTAATGGTTTTATTTTAGATAGACCATTATAATCAATCTTCCAATTGGGTCGCGGAATGATGGCTTTAAATGGATTTGATCGAATATTTTTATTTTCCTGCTTTATCAATCCGACTGAATTAGGATCTTGTCCTGTATATGCAGCAATAAATGAAGGGATCAACACATCAATGGCATATTTTCCATAACCATAATAATAACCATCAGAACCAACCGCATTATTGGTATATGGATTTAATTTCCCCAAACGCTCCGAAAGTATCACCCTATTGTTTTCAAAAGTTTTGAATGTGGCAGAAACCCTATTGGGATCAAATTTTCCAAACAATGTTTTAAACGCCACATACGACACATCAAAACTTCCACCCGCGTAAGGATTCAAATGTTGGAATGTAGGATTGGTGCCATTAAAATTGGTATCGATATATCTGAATGTTTCGCTGTAGGTTTTTGAAAATGATTTGCTGATACTGATGGCAACATTCACTTCTTTAAAAGGTTCCAATTGTGCCGTTAGCGTTATTTTTTGATCTAAATTTTGTTGAATCAAAGAATTGAAATTACTGTCTTTAGACATCAGGCCTTTTCGAGATTGTTGATTCAGCCAATTCGTATCCGGCTGCCAACCCATAATAAAATTATAACCCGGCGCCATACTTTTGACATTCTGTCCAAAAATACGGGTACTATCCATATATCCAGGTAGTCGGGTTCCAGCATTTTCTGAAGCGGTAAAATTAACTTGTTTTACACTAGTCAGTAATTTTCCAAAAACTTTCATTCCATTGCTTACATATGGCATGGCTGATTTGTCTACAATGCGTTTTGTTTTCAATACTTTTTTCCCAGATTTTGTGAGTACAGAGTCTCTTACTTTCGTAATTCTATTTCTCCATTTCTGCTGATCTTCTTTGTTAGAAGGTTGATCCATTTGACGCAGCCATTTTGAATGCTGGTACAATTTTGTAAAATCCAATTGCACGGTGGCTTCTTTCTGCTGTGTGTTTTCTAATAAATTTCCAAGATTTACTGCTAATCTTGAAGCTCCTATCCATTTATATGTAGTTTGATAACGCACATTGGCTGTTGTCCAGTCCAATAAAGGAAATTTCGCGGTTGGCAATACATACGACATATTTATCGCCTGATTAAAAATGGTATTTCTACCTCCTTTAAAGAAATTTTGCAAAATGGTATCTCGTTTTTGTTTGGTATTAATTCTGCCGGCTGGCTCGTCCACTCTCGAATTGTTGGTTGCGGTATAATCAAAATTTATTGATTTCGTAAAATTCCATCGCAGTATATAATCACGCTGCATCGTAAAATACTTATCGTACGTTTCTGGTATGGCATATTTTGTTTCCCCAACACTTCTTGGTTTTATTGCACCAAATTGGCGACTAATATCTGCTCTGAAACTCAATTGGTTGGGCAAATAGTTGAAATTGATTTCTTTGATGATATCCAACCATTTTGTTTTTACTTTTTTAAACGAATTTTTAAACGGCTCAAATGGTTTGGGTTGTGGCGAAAAATTATAACCAAGTGCACCTCGATGTTTGGTTACTTCATTATTTTCAATTAATGGATTGTGCGTTTCTGTTTTTATGTAAGAATAACTTACATCCACATTTTCTATATCATAAATTTTCGGTGACTTGCCGTTTGTTTTGGTTTTTTTCACATTGGTAAAATTCACTGTTTTTACAGATGTAAAGTCAATCGCATTGTTTCTTATAGAATCCCTTTTTGATTTTGGTGACGAGCTTAATTTATCTTTTAATTTGATATCCAAATCATAGGGATCATATTGAGGCGTGCTTGTTGTTTGTGAATAGCTTGCATAAACAGGAATTGAAATGCCCATTTTTTTAGGCAATAATTTTCCCAATTCTAAATTTGAAGAAACATCAAACTGAAAGAAATCATCTCGATATCTTTCAACAACGCGTTGTTCTAAAGTTCCAAATCCACGGCTATGAAAATTCGCAGATAAGGATACCGTTCCCAAATCGGCTAAGTTTGCATCAACCCTACCTATCGCCGCCCAACCGCCTTGTTCATTTATTGATGACAACCTCAATTCGTTTACCCATACTTGTCCGCAAGCGCTATTTGATGTTATATTTTCCACGCCCAACAAAATTCCACGCACCTCTCCCAAATTGGGATTTCCAATCACAGAATAAGTTTGTCCATTTTCTTGAAGTTGTTTAAATATTGTTCCTAAAGGCGTTGATGATAAATTCCTAGCTTGTTTTATTTTTGTCAAGATATCCAAATCCACATCTAATGAATTTGAAGGAAACCAAAGCGAATCATTGTATGCATCTGTGTCTGGATTTAATCCTGCCGTTAATGGGGTCAGCGTTAATGGAATTCTAATCTCATAATAATTACTTACAAAATCAGTTCCTAGTCTAACCACTGCCGTTAGGTCTTTATCTTGAATGGTATTTGCTGGATTCTGCGCTTGCTCGGCATGAATGTACATCGATAATTTTCTAAACTGACGTACATCTCTATTCGCAAAAGTTTGAAACACTCCTTTTGCATCTCCTTTTCTAAGGTTGCAAAATGTCATACTTAATGCTTGTTCATTTTGCAAAAGATTTACACCATTGTTGCTTAATGTTTGTACCCGTTGAATTTCTTTTGGTGTACGATAAGGCAATGGCGTACGTTTATCATTCTCTTCAATATTTACCGCTTCTACGTTGAATGGCGTAAAGCTAGTTGGAGAATATAACCCTGTAGAATCAATTTTATATTTAAACTTACGCCAAACGTTTCTGGTTAGTTGCATCAAGCCAAAACGCATCACCACACTATCTTCAAAACCAGTTAAAAACATCCGCATAAATCTTATAGATTTAAAATCCGGAATGTTTCCAATTTTGCGGTCGTAACTGCCAATTGGTATTCTAAACTGATACCAAGTTTCGTTCCTTGTGGTACCGTTTACCAAACCAACTGAAACTTCTTTTTTATCCACGATAAAGTTATTTCCAATAAGCATTTCAGTAGCATTCTTTGGCTTGATATCAACGATATATTGGAAGTATTCTTCTGTTTCGTTCAACGTATTGTCTTTGTTTAAATCCTCAGCATCTGGATACAAAGTTGCTGCTGATGAAAATTCTCCACCATTTGAAATGGGCGAATTACCATCTGGACTATTGTAATTTTTGTAGCGTTTTAAAATTCCATCAATACCACTAAAAGAACCATCTCTATAGTTTTTATAATTATCAGCAGAAGGATCTTTTAAAGCATTTAAATAAATCTGAGATGTAGATCCAAAAGTTGATTCTATTGATAATAAATATTGAGCACGAACCCTTAATTCTGCGGTGTCCGACAGTCCATCAAATCCTACATCTTGGTATTTTCTGTCATCCGGATTATTGCTAAATGCGTTGGTAACTTGAATTGGATTTCGAGGCACTTTACCCCAAATGGTTGCATCTACTGGCGACGGCACGTTCGGTGTTGTTAATCCATTTTCATAAAATCGTTTTCCATCTTTTAAAACATCTTCAGAAATGTTGCCTAAATTAAAATATAATTTACCTCCTGTTGAGTTGTTGTATTGTGGCAAGATAAATGGATCTTGTAACCAAAATTCGATAAACTCAACATTGCTGGTTTCGAAATCAGATTGATCAATGTTTCGCATTAACCCACCAAATTTTGAAGTAGGGTCAATGAATTTTCCTGATGAATTTACTTTTGTATTGTCTGATTCATAATTGTACGGCCCTTTTTCTTTTGGATAATATGCCAAATCAAATGTGACCAATTGACTTTCGCCAAAACTGGTTGTTCTTTGTGGAAATATTTCTTTTTGATACACCTGCCTAACCCTCGGATCACTCAATTCATTTCTATCATTAATTGGATTGTTGGTGGCTTCTAGCTGTTGTAAAGTTTGCTCAATTTGATACCAAGCCATTTTCGCTCTACTTTTTCCGTATATTAAATCATTGTTTTGAATCGCTTCTGGAAACAATTCATTACCATTTCTATCTGTTGCGTGTGCAGGTGTAGAAGCCAAAGACCAACTCACTAAAGGAAACCTCAAATCAATACCTGACTTACTTCCTTCAAAATCATCGATGTACACCAATCCATTATCGCCTCTTCCAATTTGTGGGGCATGGCCGGGTTTTAAATATGCACCTTCAAAATAAGCATTCATACTTGATGGCGCAGTGGTGCTGTAAAATGGAATCTTGTCTATTATTTTTGTTAATCGTGGTAAATCTTTTCTATAGTTTACATCAAGTCCATACATTGTATTTCTAATCGGCTCTTCATTGTAATTTACTTTCGTAAAAAATGGCCTTTCGCCCAATCGCACAATGGTACTACCAAATGAAAGTTGTTCTTTCAACGTATTTTTTGCCATATAATCAAACCTCAACCCCATGTAATTTCTTTGCTGCAATCCAAAAGTGGCATTGTTTTCAAAATTTACTTGTACAGGAAGTCCAGCATTTAAAATAGCTTGATTGGTCATTTTGATGGTACCCAAATCGTAATTTATGTCGTAATCAATTCCTTCTTGCAATGTTCTTCCGCCAGCAGTTACAATTACCGAACCTGGTGGAATGTTATATCCGATGCTAATTTCAGAAGATCCAGAAGTTTTAGCTGTTCCTTTTAAAACGAATCGATTTAAATTGGGGTACTGTTGCGCTACGGCTTTAATGGAATCATATAACGCATAAAAAAGGGTATCTGTTACATTTGTAGGTATCGTTGTATAAATTTGCTTAGCCAAATCTCTTCCAAAAGGTTCTAGTACTGGAAAAATAACCCGACTATAATTGGAAACAACAGTAAATCCTTCTACATAATCAAAAACCCCGTCTGGCTGTGGATCTAGCTGGCTATTTAACCTGTCGAGGTTAATCAATGAAATCATTGGCGACCCCAAATTAATATCGCCATAAGGCACATAACGTTTTGCCCCTAAGCCTGGCTGTTGATACAACACATCTAATTTAAAATCTGATGCAGATAAAGACCCATAACCAACAGTGTACACGTTTTTCATCATCAAATTCCAAATGGGTAATGATGGTCTTTGTGAAGTGGCTTTTAATAATTTTAAGAAAAGAATTTTTTGATTAGCTGAAGAACTGTCTGGTGGCACATCTTGCGAGAACTCTCCTACTTGAAATATTCTTCCATTGTACGTGTATTGAAATGCAACCCCTAAAATCTCATCGGTTTGAAGCGGCTGACTCAGCGACAACATCCCCAATTGTCGATTAAATGTGTATTGAGTAGAATCAAGTTTTCTGGCAAATGTTTTTTCGAAATCCTGAACAGGACTCAATCCTACCGATTGTAGATTATTAAAAATTAAGGATGTATTTCTTGCATTGGGCTGACTTAAAATTTTTGTAAGTAAATCATTAGAGGCATTAAAAGGCACAGAAAGTCCGGTCAACACATTAATGGTTGGTGCCGGCAAATAAGGTCGAGCCTCTGCAAGATCAGCAAGTCCAACAATGTCACGTGTATCAGTAGTAGTACCATTTTTATTCGTTACCCATACTTCAATTCTCAATACTTGAACTGGAGCGGTAATGGCAGGTAAGTTCGACATTACTTTATTGTAATTGTCTTTAAAATACTGACTGATTAAGAAATGTCTGTTTTCTTCATATTCATCCGCTTTAATTTCAAAAGGAGTAGCAGCCGTTCCACCTTGAAGATTTACATTTTGGCGCTGAGATTTTTGATTCGCCAAAACACCGGTAATAAATAATTTTCCAAATTGTAATGATGTTTTCAAACCAAACAATTGTTGTGCCCCTGGGATTAAAGTTCCTTTTGCTGGAAACGCTACATTTCCTGCTTCAAATCTTTTTAAAATCTCATCATCTTTTCCTGAATAATCCAATTTCAATTGATTATCTAAATCAAAATTAGCGAGTGTATTATAATTGATGGGAAACTTTAATTTATCTCCAATGCTTGCATTAACATTCAATTGCGTGTTCATCTGAAAATCAAGCCCACCATTTTTTCTAGCCGATTCGGGTAAAGTTGGATTATCTATTTTCTGACCTTGATAACCTGTTGTTACATCTACATTTCCTTGAGGCGAAATTTCAATTTTTCCATTACCAAACAAACGATTAAATAAACCATCCGTTAATGAAAGCCTTGGCTTTGAAAACTTTCCTCTATTTAAAATATTTGTAGTGTTGGAGCGCTTTTGAAAATAATCGATTTCTGCCTGACGATTTTTCAAACTCCAATATTCATTAAAAGAATAACTCAGTGGAGTGCGTATAAATCGATTGCCAATTTTTTCGTACACGATATATCTTTTGGAATCGTAATCGTAAACAATAGAATCTTTTTGATTAGATGGTTGGAAATTGTTGAAGCTATTGTAATTACCAATAGACAAATTATCTCCTCTTCTATCTGTAATTGGATAGGGCAAATTGGTAGATGTAGCAGGTGTGGTAGTATCTGCTTTTAATAATATTTCTAGGGGCAAATTTTTACCAAATCCATCTACGACAAAAACGGTAAACAAAGCCACACACAACATTACCTTGAATAATAGTTGTGATAAATTTCGATTAATTGACATTCCGTAAATCAGTTAATGTAGTTTTTTATCAAATGGCTTTTAATGCTTTTTTAATTAATTCTTCTAATTTAGAAATTTCAGGTTCGGTACGCATTATTTTCTGAATAGATTGTTCCGCTTGATTCCTGTTTATACCCAAGGCTGTTAATGCAATCAACGCATCTTGTTCTATGGTGTTGCTTAATGGAACGGAAACACCACCTAAAGAACCCGCAGTTTGCTTTCCAACCTTATCTTTTAATTCCAACACCAACCTTTCAGCTGTTTTCTTTCCAATACCTTTCACACGTTCTAATATTTTTACATCGCTTTGTTGAATAGCCTTAGTAATTTCATCAGGCCGGGTTGAAGACAACATCATTCTTGCAGTTGAAGCGCCAACCCCAGAAACACTAATCAATAATAAAAAAATATCTTTTTCTTCTTTGTCAAAAAAACCGAATAATGAATGTCCATCTTCTTTTACTTGCATGTGAATAAACAATCTACCTTCTGCCATATTTTGAATAGCCGAATAAGTATGTAAACTGATATTTACCTCAAAGCCGATTCCATTTACATCAAGGTAAATCTGAGCTGGACTTTTGTAAGTAAATTTTCCTTGTAAATAAGCGTACATATATTAAAACAGTATGCCGCGAAAATAAGCATAAATTGCGAGCATACATACTCAAAAATAAGTAAAGATTTTTTTCATTACTTTTACAGGCATTATTAAAGCAAAAAAACAGTCCCGTATGGAAAAAATTAACGCTGCAATTACGGCAGTTGGTGCGCACGTTCCTGAGTTTAGATTAACCAATGAAATCCTTGAAACAATGGTAGATACTAATGATGAGTGGATTTTATCAAGAACTGGAATAAGTGAAAGAAGGATTTTAAAAGGTGAAGGTTTAGGAAGCAGCGATATGGCTGTTTTTGCCGTAAATGAATTGTTAAAAAAACGCGGCATTGATCCTTTAGAGATTGATTGTGTGATTTGTGCAACCGTTACGCCAGATATGGTTTTCCCAGCCACTGCAAATATCATTAGCGATAAGGCTGGTATGAAAAACGCATTTGGCTTTGATTTAAGTGCGGCTTGTTCAGGGTTTCTATATGCTTTAACCGTTGGTACAAGCATGATTGAAAGTGGCAGATATAAAAAAGTAATTGTGGTTGGCGTTGATAAAATGAGTGCCATTGTGGATTATACGGATAGAACTACATGTGTAATATTTGGAGATGGAGCAGGAGCTGTATTGCTTGAGCCTACAACTGAACAAATAGGCGTAATGGATAGCCTATTAAAAAGTGATGGAAGTGGAAAGAATTTCCTTCATATGAAAGCGGGCGGAAGCGTTAAACCATCTTCAGTTGAAACCGTAAATGCAAAAGAGCATTTCGTACATCAAGAAGGGCAAACCGTTTTTAAATTTGCTGTTAAGGGTATGGCTGATGTGAGTTACGAATTGATGCAAAGAAATAACCTCACAGGAGATGATATCGCATGGCTAGTTCCTCATCAAGCAAACCTTAGAATAATTGATGCTACTGCAAATAGAATGGGTTTATCCAAAGAAAAAATAATGATAAACATTCAAAAATATGGCAATACCACTGCCGCTACAATTCCGTTATGTTTGTGGGAATGGGAAAGCAAATTAAAAAAAGGAGACAATCTCATTTTAGCTGCTTTTGGTGGTGGTTTTACTTGGGGGGCTACTTGGGTTAAATGGGCTTATGATGGCAATGGATAATTAAAAGATTTAACGATTTTTAAGTAAATTTTTTAACTGGTTTTTTATGAAAAAATATCTGATTTGTATTTTATTGCTTGCAAATTCGATTTGCCCAAAAGCGCAATTGAACAGATATCTGGTAACATTCAAAAACAAAAACAGTTCGGCATATTCACTTACTAACCCAATAGCATTTTTAACACAAAGAGCAATTGATAGAAGATTGAGATATAACATCAATGTTGATAGCACAGACTTGCCGATAAATAATAATTATGTTGAAGCCGTGCGTACATCCGGTGCCGTTATCATTTTGAATCAATCGAAGTGGATGAATCAGATTTCAATAGAAACCACAGATGCAGGTGCTTTGACTGCCATTGGAAATTTACCTTTTGTTGAAAATTTGCTTGCTATTGCTTCGAGAAATTCTATTGATACTTTATCAAAATTTGCAGATGACACCTTAACAAATTTGCCTTTAAAAAATAGCACAAGTAAACCTCAACAAGAAAATGTGTACCAATATGGCGCTTCAAATGCACAAATAAAAATACATCAAAGCGATTTTTTGCATAATCATGGATTTAACGGATTGGGCATGCAATTGGCCGTTATAGATGCTGGCTTTTATCGATATAATTCACTTCCTACATTTGATAGTTTAAACATCAATGGACAAATATTAGGTACTTGGGATTTCGTGAACAATCAGCAAAGTGTTTCGGAAGACGACGCTCACGGAATGCATTGTTTAAGTGCAATTGGCGCGAATCTTCCTGGTGTATTTATCGGTACTGCACCAAAATCTTCATTTTATTTATTTCGTTCAGAAGATGTGAGGAGTGAATATCCTATTGAAGAACATAATTTTTGCGTTGCTGCAGAAAAAGCAGATAGTTTAGGTGTTGATGTATGCTCGGTTTCATTAGGCTACAATACTTTTAGCGACCCACAGTTTAATTACACTTACGCCGACATGAATGGCAGCACTAGTATTAGTGCAAAAGCCACAAACATAGCTGCTAGAAAAGGTTTGCTTATGATTATGGCGGCTGGAAATGAAGGCAATGGTTCTTGGCGATATGTAATCACCCCTGCAGATGCGGATAGTTGTATGGCGGTTGGTGCAGTGGATAGTTTGGGCAATGTAGCTAATTTTAGTAGTTACGGGCCCAATAGTGATGGACAAATAAAACCTGATGTGGTTGCAATTGGAAGAAACGCAATAGTAGCAAATAACAATACCGGAATGCCCAATTTTGGAAATGGCACTTCTTATGCATGTCCCAATATGGCTGGAATTTCAACTTGTTTATGGCAAGCATTTCCTGAAGCCTCTAATATGAAAATCAGGAGTACCTTAAAACAAAGCGCTTCGAATTTTAGCACTCCTAATAATAGAATTGGATTTGGAATACCCAATGCTAAAAAAGCATTTGTTATGCTTCAAAAAAATTATGCAACGTATAATGCTCGTTTCTTTCAATGTACATCAATCCTTAATCTTTCAATAAAAACAGATACTTCCATGTACATTTCTGTTGAAAGAAAATTCCCTAATCAAACAAATTTTATTGAAATAGCCACCCTTCATAATGATAGTCCATTTGGGATGCATGATTTTGAATACATAGACAACCTTGATCAAACAAACTATGGCAGTGTTCAATATCGATACAAGATGAAAATTGGAACAGATACTACGTTTTATATGGATTCTAGTACTGTAAACTATTTGAACCCTTGCATCTTCATTCCCCCTTCCGCAAACACACTTTTAATCAGTCCGAATCCTGTTATTAATGAATTATTTATCAAAATGGACAGAGTGGTAAATACAAAAGTTGATGTAATTATTCATAATATTTCTGGACAAAAAATATTTGCAACAACATACGAACAAGCTATTGGTTCGGGTACAAAAAGCATAAACTTCAGAGATTTTTCAAGAGGCGTTTATTTTATAACCGTAATCTTAAATGATAAAAAAGAGGCTGTTCAACAAATTGTAAAGCAGTAATTAATTTTTAAAGTAGGCAACAAATAAAGTATCGGCATTTTTATCATAACCTTTAAGATATTTCATTTCAAGCAATTGACACGAAAAATGCTGCTGGATAAAATCAACCATGTCTTCGTTTTCTGCTTTAAACACGGAGCAAGTAATGTACACAAACCAGCCATCCTTTGCTAAATGAGGCAACGTGTTAATAACAATATTTTTTTGCTTTTCTACAAATTGTTGAAGTTGTATTTTATCAAAACTAAAATATTGTTCGGGTGTTCTACTCCAAGTTCCGCTACCAGAGCAGGGCACATCGCAAATGATTATAGAAAATTTTTCATCCAACAATAGCCCTGATTTTTGTGATAAATCTTGTACAAATTTTTTCTGAAGGTTAATCCCCGCGTCTTTAAATCGAAGTTGAAGATTGGTTAAAATATTTTCGCGTATATCACTAACTGTTAGTTTTAATTTGCCTGAAAACAAATCAAACAATAAAATTGATTTTCCACCGCTAGCCGCACAGCAATCCCATACTGACTCTGATTTTTCTTCAGCTTTTTCTTTTTTTAAAAAATCAAAAACTTTCTGTGAATTAAAATCCTGTATCACCACATCCTTGTTGATTTCCAAGCAGTTTTCAACTGAAGTTCCATTGGTTAATTTTAGCGTATCCGACTCAATTAATTCAAATGGAATATCTGCATTTTTTAATTTGGTTAAAACAGAATCGTTTTTTTTAGGTCTCAACCTTAAAAATAAATCAGGCTGATGCAATAGCGAAATAGTGAATTTATCTTTTTCAATGAAACTTGAAATCTCATCTGAAAAAAGAAACAATTTATCCGAATTGATATTTAAATATTCTAATTTTTCAATGGTAGAAAATGATACGAGTTCATTAAATTCTGGTGAAACATTTTTTAAAAATTCTGTCTCAATATTTTCGCATAAAAAAGCAGATGCAATAATTTTATTTTCAGTTGTTTCCGTTTCATTAAATAAAAATGAACATCTAAAATAATGGTAACAAAGTGTAGATATTGACTTTCTATCTTTTGAACCGAATTTTTTATCCGTTTGAAAAAATGATTTTAAATGATGTGTCAGCGGCGTTCCTTTAGTATAAGAATCTATAACCGTAACAGCTGAATTTAAATAAGAGTGGTATCTGCTCATAAAAAAATCCCGCATTTAGCGGGAAAAATATCGTTTACAATTATAATTCAAGAAGTGCTTCAACAGGATCTTTTCCAAATAACAATAGCGATGGATTTTCTAACAATTGTTTTACCGTAACTAAAAATCCAACAGATTCTCTGCCATCAATGATGCGGTGATCATAACTTAAAGCCAAATACATCATTGATTTAATGACCACCTGTCCATTTACAGCCATTGGTCTTTCTACAATATTATGCATGCCCAAAATGGCACTTTGTGGAATATTAATAATTGGCGTACTCATCATAGACCCAAAGATTCCACCGTTTGTGATGGTAAACGTACCTCCAGTCATTTCTTCAATAGTCAATTTGTTGTTTTTTGCTTTTGTTGCCAATTCAACAACCATTGCTTCAATTTCCGCCATACTCAAACTTTCAGCGTTGCGAATTACAGGAACCACCAATCCTTTAGGTGCACTAACGGCAATAGATACATCGCAGTAATCATGAAAAATAATTTGATCCCCATCAATGTAAGCATTTACAGAAGGGAATTTTTGCAATGCATAACAACAGGCTTTTGTGAAAAAACTCATGAAACCTAAGTTTACACCATGAAGCTCTTTGAATTTATCCTTGTGTTTTTTTCTAATTTCCATGATTGGCCCCATATCTACTTCATTGAAAGTAGTCAACATGGCGGTTGTATTTTTTGCTTCAACCAATCTGCGGCTAATTGTTTTACGAAGATTGCTCATTTTTTCTGGGCGATCAGTTCGATTAAACATTTCTGTTCCAGCTTTTCTTCCAGGGTTTGATAAGGCTTCTAATACGTCTTGCTTTATGATCTTACCATTTGAGCCGGATGGCATTATTTTCTTGCTATCTATTTTTTTATCCGCGATAATTGCTGCCGCTACTGGTGTTGCTTTTACATCAGAAGAAGACACTTCTTTTGTTGGTGTAGCAACAACTTCCGCTGCTTTTACAGCTTCTTGTTTTAAAGCTTCTGCAGGGCGAACAGCATCTGTGTCGATGCTACAAACCAAATCACCAATTAAAAGCGTATCCCCTTCTTTTGCGATTTGTGTAACCACGCCCGCTTGTTCTGCATTTATTTCAAAAGTTGCTTTCTCACTTTCAAGCTCAGCAATCACTTCATCACGATCCGCCCAGGCGCCTGTTTCTTTCAACCATTTCACAAGAGTAACTTCACTTATACTTTCACCTATTGTAGGTACTTTTATTTCAATAGACATGTATTAATTTATTTTGGGCGAATTTCGGTTAAAATGATGATTTTTAAAAGTTTTATTCGTGTTTATCTTGTCTAAAACAATAATTCATTAAAAAAAAATCCCGGAATTCATCCGGGAAGGTTATTTATTTTTTTGTTTATGCACCAAGAAATCCCCTCAGTAAATTATTTTGTGAAGTTTCTCGAAGTCTGTCTAATGCTTTGTCTTTTATTTGACGAACCCTTTCTCTAGTTAAATTATATCTTTCTCCAATATCTTCCAAACTCAATGGATGATCAATCCCAAGGCCGAAAAAATATACCAACACCTCTTTTTGCCTATGCGTTAAAATATTCAACGTACGTGCAATTTCAGTGTTCAAAGAATCGGTTAAAACCATTTGCTGGTCTGTTTTATCCGCATTTTTATTTTCCATCAAGTCAATTAGTGTTCCATCTTCCCCTGCAGAAATCTGTTGATCCATACTGACATGACGACCACCAACACCTATTGTAGCCGCAACTTCTTCGATACTAACTTCTAATAATTCTGCGATTTCTTCTGCTGATGGATCTCGCTCAAACTCTTGTTCCAATTGACTATACGCTTTACTGATTCTGTTGGTTAGTCCGACTTTATTTAATGGCAAACGAACGATTCTAGATTGCTCAGCCAATGCTTGTAAAATAGATTGACGAATCCACCAAACGGCATAAGATATAAATTTAAAACCCCTAGTTTCATCAAATTTTTGAGCTGCTTTAATCAATCCCAAATTGCCTTCATTGATTAAGTCAGACAAGGTTAATCCTTGATTTTGATATTGTTTTGCTACTGAAACTACAAACCTTAAATTAGCTTTGGTTAACCGATCTAATGCCTGCTGATCGCCTTGCCTGATTAATTTCGCCAGCTTAACTTCCTCCTCGGGTCTTATTAATTCTACCCTTCCAATTTCTTGTAGGTATTTCTCAAGGCTCTCGCTTTCGCGATTTGTAATTGATTTTGAAATTTTTAATTGACGCATATAGAAAAATTAATTTTTGGATTTTAAAGATTTTTAATCTCTTTAACATAACGCAGTTTTTAACTTTTATTGTATATATCACAACAACTTTTTTATTTCAATTGGAATAAATACGTTATGTTTAAAAGAAATAACAACAATTGGTCAAAAAAAAAACAGATATTATACTGTTGCGTTGATAATTTTTCTATTATTGCAAGAAAGAAAGTAATTTCAAACTAAGATGAGTAAAAAACAATTATATACCTTAGAATATCCTATTCGATGCTCGCCAAGTATCTTGTATGAATTTCTAATTAGTCCAGCTGCACTTCAAGAATGGTTTGCAGATAAAGTTGACGAACGCGATGGAGTTTACAGTTTTTCGTGGAATGGTGCTGAAGAAAAAGCAATTTTGCTGGATAAAGAACAAGATAAATTCATTCGTTTCCGTTGGACGCACATGAGCAAAGACGAGTATTTTGAATTTGTCATTGATAGATCTGAAGTAACCAATCAAACCATATTAATCATAAAAGATTTTGCAGAAAAAAAAGATATAAAAGATCAAAGCCAACTTTGGGAATATCAAGTAAAAGATTTATTCCACCGTTTAGGAAGCTAGATTATTTGAAAAAATTAAAAAAAACCATCAATATTGATGGTTTTTTTAATTTGTAGTCATCTCCCTATTGTAATGTTTTTATCGCTGCTTTTATTAATGCACTATTTTTGAGTCTCGTAATTGCAATTCTTCAAGACCGCGCAGCCGAACTTTTAACATGATAAAAAAATTAGACAAGCTTATACTGAAATCATTTATTGGCCCTTTCATCATTACTTTCTTCATCGGATTTTTTGTGTTGATGATGCAGAGCTTGTGGAAATATATAGACGACTTGGTTGGAAAAGGACTTGATTTCATTACCATTGCACAGTTTATTTGGTATGCCAGCGCTTCATTGTTAATGCTTGCAATGCCAATCGCCATCTTAATTTCATCCATAATGACCTTTGGTAATTTAAGTGAAAGTTTTGAATTGGTAGCCATCAAATCTTCTGGCATTTCACTATTGAGATTTATGCGGCCGCTTATGTTTTTAACCATCTTATTATGCGGTATTACATTTTTATTTGCAAACTATGTTATCCCTTATGCAAACTTGAAGTTCATTACTTTATACAGTGATATTTATGTTAAGAAACCCGCTTTCGATTTAAAAGAAGGGGTTTTCTTTACCCATATTCCAAACTATTCCATTAAAATAAGCAAGAAAGATCCAGACGGAAAAACAATTTATAATGTTATTATTTTCGAACAAAATAATTCGCTACAAGATAATTGTATCGTGGCAAAAAAAGGCGAAATGAAAATTTCAAAAGATGGAAATTACCTAGAGTTTAATTTAGAAGACGGCTGCAGATATCAAGAGAATGGAAACATTATGGATAGTGCTACAGAATTTACCAGATTGAGTTTTAAAAAATTTAAAAAATTATTCGACCTCAGTGTTTTAAGAAAGCAAGAAACCAACGATAGTTTATTTAGTAAAAATTTTAAAATGCTTAGCGCAAACCAGCTGAGCAAAAACATAGATTCTTTAGAGAAATCGAAAAAAAATCAGCTTTTATTCTACAACCAACAATTAAATTCGACTTTGACTTATAGTAATCTTTCAGATAGTACTTGGAGAGCTTCAAATCAAATTAAGTCAGAAAGAACTTATGCAAAATTGATTCCTGATAGTTTAAGTTTAAGGATCAATCAATATGCTATAAATAAAGCTGTTGCTATTAAGGGTATTTTACAACAACAGATATTTGATTCAGAATCAAAAGAAAAAGAATTGAGGTATCATGAAATAGAATGGCATAGAAAATACTCGATTTCTTTGGCTTGTTTGGTTTTGTTTTTTATTGGCGCGCCGTTGGGTGCTATTATTAGAAAAGGCGGACTGGGCATGCCTTTGGTCGTTGCCATTGTGTTTTTCCTCATATTTCATTTGTTGAATATGTTTGGGGAAAAATTTTCGAGAGATGCTATTTTATCTCCAGGAATAGGTATGTGGTTGGCTATTTTGATATTGGCTCCTGTTGGTGTTTTTTTAACCCATAAAGCCATGAATGATTCTCAACTTTTTAATAAAGAATTTTATATGAAACTGTTTGATTTTTTTAAAAAAGACAAATAAAAGTTAACGCTATAATTATGCAAAACAATCGAAGAAAATTCTTGAAAAAATCTTTTACCAATTCATTTTTAGCGATTGTTGGCTGGGAGAGTATGGTTAGTTTATTATCGTCTTTTAGTTTGCATGAAAATAATTCAAATGAAAATGCCATCATTAATTTTGAACAACAACCACTACCCTACGCGTATAATGCACTCGAAGATTGTATAGATGCCACAACAATGGAAATCCATTACACAAAGCACGCAGCAGCCTATGCAAAAAACCTTAACGAAGCTGTGGTAGCAGAGAAAGTGGAAAAAGAAACTTCCTTAGAAACCATTTTATCCAATATTTCAAAATATTCAGTTAAGATGAGAAACAATGCTGGCGGGCATTTCAACCATGAATTATTTTGGAAATGCATGCAACCTAAAACAATAAACAATCTTCCTAAAGACAATATCTTGTTGGAAATAAATAAATCATTTGGTGATTTTGCATCTTTTAAAAAATTATTTTCTGATGCTGGAAAAACAAGGTTTGGTAGCGGTTGGGTTTGGTTAGTAAAAGACGAAACAGGTAAATTAAAAATATCAAGCACCGCAAATCAGGATAATCCGTTAATGGATTTAAAAGAAATAGAAATAAAAGGAAGTCCAATTTTATGTTTGGACGTTTGGGAACATGCTTATTATTTAAAATACCAAAATAAAAGAGCTGACTATATTGAACAATGGTGGAATTTGGTAAACTGGAATTTTGTAGAAAAAAGATTATCTGGAAAGTAAAATCGGTATTATATAAATAGACTCAGCCTTTGTTCAACATCATTAAAGCAGTCTAAAATGAATGAAACAAAGGCTGATGAATTGACAAGCAATCTTGACGCAAAAGTAAAATTGCGGATTTAATTTTCAAGAAAAAAAATGATTATTTATCTACACAATTTTGAAAATTATCCACAATTGAATTGGCTTTAAAGCAATACATTTGCATACCACTAATCAAAATAAAAACTTCAAAAATGGAAAATTGGAAAGAATATCAAGAAAAAAATAAAGACAGATTTTTAAGTGAACTATTTGAGTTGCTTCGTATACCTAGTGTGAGTGCAAAGTCTGAGCACAAAGCAGATATGATTGCATGTGCAGAGGCAATTCAAACTAGATTAATGGAAGCGGGTGCAGACAAAGTAGAAATCTATCAAACTGTAGGTCATCCAATTGTTTATGGTGAAAAAATATTTGATCCTTCAAAACCAACTGTTTTGGTTTATGGACACTATGATGTTCAACCAGCAGAACCACTTGAATTATGGAACAGTGGCCCATTTGATCCAACCGTAATTGATGGTAAAATATTTGCAAGAGGAAGTTGTGATGATAAAGGGCAAGTATACATGCATGTAAAAGCTTTTGAAACAATGGTTAAAACCGATTCATTGGCTTGTAATGTAAAGTTTTGTATAGAAGGTGAAGAAGAAGTTGGGTCTCCAAATCTTGGCACTTTCGTTGCCACACATAAAGAATTATTAAAAGCGGATTGTGTATTAATTAGTGATAGCGCTATGATTAGTTTGGATACTCCAAGTATTGATATTGGCGTTCGTGGATTAAGTTATATTGAGGTTGAAGTAACTGGACCAAACCGCGACTTACACAGTGGTGTTTATGGTGGAGCAGTTGCCAATCCGATAACCATTTTAGCAAAAATGATTGCTTCTTTGCATGATGAGAACAACCACATTACAATCCCTGGATTTTATGATGATGTGGTAGAATCAACACCAGAAGAGCGTAAATTAATGGCTTTAGCACCATTTGATGAAAAAGAATATGCGGCTGATTTAGGCGTAAAAGAATTATGGGGAGAGAAAGGATTCACCACAAATGAAAGAACAGGAATTCGTCCTACTTTAGAATTGAATGGTATTTGGGGTGGTTATACTGGCGAAGGCGCAAAAACAGTTTTGCCTTCAAAAGCGTTTGCTAAAATATCAGCTCGTTTGGTTCCAAACCAAATTTCACAAAAAATGACCGATTTATTAATCAATCATTTGAAAAAAATCGCACCTCCAAATGTTCAAATAAAAGCTGAACTACATCACGGTGGTGAGCCATATATGACGCCAATTGACAGTAAGCCGTACAAGGCTGCTGCAAAGGCAATGGAAACTACTTTTGGTAAAGTACCAATCCCTGTGAGAGGCGGAGGAAGTATTCCAATTTGTTCTTTGTTTGAAAAAGAACTTGGGTTAAAAGTGGTATTCATGGGCTTTGGTTTAGATAGCGATAATTTGCATAGTCCAAATGAAAAATTCGATATCGCGAACTTCTATAAAGGCATAGAAACGATTCCATATTTCTATAAGTATTTTGCGGAAATGTAAATTAGAGAGATTCGGGATACTAAAAGTCAGAGCGAAAATGAGCGCGAAAGCGATCATAGCGTTCTGACTTTTTTCTTCGTTCACACTCTGTTTTTCGCACTGTATGATTGTACCCTAAGTTTTTTGGAAATAACAAATAAGAAAGTATAGTTTCTTCCACATTATACAATTTTCAATTTCTACGACATTTTAATAGCCCACGGTTTCAACCGTGGGAGAAGAGCATCCACATTTTTCAATTTTAATCATTAAAATATTTCAATAGCCCACGGTTTCAACCGTGGGTTTTTTAATGTAATACGATTTCGGCTTTTTATTGAGACCAATCTTTTCTTGTATAATGCCGATTTGGTAGCTGTTTGGAACAAATAAAATTGGTCAATTACTGATATCCAATTGAAAAAAAAACAAAAAAGCGATCAACCTTAAACCATTAAACATTTAAACCAGCGTAGCGAATTAAACCTTACCAATACTCCAAAACAAAAAAGCCATTCTTTACAGAACGGCTTTTTTAATACTATTAAAATAAGTTTATTAAACTTTAAAGTGAGCAAAAGCTTTATTAGCTTCAGCCATACGATGGGTATCTTCTTTCTTTTTGAATGAAGCGCCTTCACCTTTGCTTGCTGCAACGATTTCGTTAGCTAATTTATCAGCCATACTACGTCCGTTTCTTTCACGGCTGTAACGTATCATCCATTTGATAGATAAAGAAATTTTTCTATCAGGACGAACTTCTGAAGGAATTTGGAAAGTAGCGCCACCAATTCTGCGGCTTCTAACTTCAACACCTGGTGTGATGTTGGTTAATGCTCTTTTCCAAACTTCATATCCATCTTCTCCGGTAATTTTTGTTACCTTATCTAAAGAATCATAAAAAATAATGTATGCACCACTTTTTTTACCTTCCCACATTAAATTGTTTACGAATCTTGTAACCAACTTATCGTTGAATTTTGGATCTGGTGCTAATGGAATCTTTTTCGGTTGTGACTTACGCATTGTTTATATTTTTTTAGTCGTGTTAACGACTATGATGTACTATTTTTTTGCTTTTTCTTTTTTAGTTCCGTATTTACTACGGCTTTGTTTACGATCTTTTACGCCAGCGGTATCTAAGCTACCACGAACGATATGATATCTTACACCTGGTAAATCTTTAACCCTGCCTCCACGTATCAATACGATAGAGTGCTCTTGTAAATTATGACCTTCACCCGGGATGTAGGCAATAACCTCAATTTTGTTGGTTAAACGAACCTTTGCTACTTTACGTAACGCAGAATTTGGCTTTTTAGGAGTAGTTGTATACACTCTTGTACATACACCTCTACGTTGAGGACAACTATCTAAAGCTCTTGATTTGCTTTTCGCTTTGATAATTTCTCTTCCTTTTCTTACTAATTGTTGAATTGTTGGCATCTATAAACCATTTATTTTTTGGACGGCAAAGGTAACTATATTCATTTGAAAAAGAAAAAAATATCTTAAAAAAATGAAAAATAATTTTTGGGCCACTTTTTTTTGATAATATTATTTGTGTATTTTAAACACTAAAAACTTAAATTTTAAACATCCAAAAGTGATTATCTGGTGCTGTTCCGTAACGAATTGCGTTTAATCTATTTTTTAATTCTTTCGAAATTTCCCAAGTATCTGTATCGAATTCCATCACATAATCTTTGTAACGCAATTCTTTTATTAATGAAATTGTAGCCGCTGTACCGGTTCCAAAAACCTCTTTTAGTAATCCATCCTTGTGTGCATGTATTATTTCATCGATGCTTAACGCCCTTTCTTCAATGGTTAATCCCATTTCTTTTAAAACTGCCATAACACTATCTCGGGTAACGCCTGCCAATATTGTACCTGCCCCTAAATCTGGCGTAATTACGGTGTTTCCTATGATAAAAAAAACATTCATCGTGCCGCATTCCTGTACATATTTGTGTTCAAAAGCATCTGTCCACAACACTTGGTCATAACCATTTTTCTTTGCTTCTGCAGTAGCATGCATGGCTGCGCCATAATTGCCTGCTGCTTTTGCATAACCAACACCACCTGGCACTGCCCTAACATATTGCTCTTCAACATAAATGCGCATTGGTGTATTGTAGTAAGGCCCTGTTGGACTTAAAATAATCATGAACTTATAATTATCACTTGGCTTTACACCTATCATTTCATCTGTGCTAAACATAAATGGACGAATGTATAAAGAATGGTCTGGTTGACTTGGAACCCAATTAGAATCTAATTGAATAAGCATTTTTAAACCCTCCATAAAAATATCTTCTGGCACAGTTGGCATTTGCATCCTTTCAGCAGAAAGATTAAATCTTTTAAAATTATCGTGCGGCCTAAATACCTGTACGTCCCCCGATGGATTACGATATGCTTTAACGCCTTCAAAAATCGCCTGACCATAATGTAACGCAGCTAATGATGGCGCAATAGAAATTGCTTGATATGGTTTGATTTCAACTGTACCCCATTGACCGTTTTCATAATCAACCTCCAACATATGATCTGTGAAATATTTTCCAAATGGAATGTTTTCTAGATTTACATCACTTAGTTTACTTTGAGCAATTTTTGTAATTTTAATATCGACTGCTGCAATCATATTCGTTAATTTTACTACAAAGAAACAAAAAATAAAGGCGGTAAATACCAATAATTATGAGTTTAGACAACTTTCAAATCCCTACAACATTGTTACCGGAATTATATAAAGATTCATTGATAGTATTAGATGATAAGCAATCAAACCCTGAAAAGCTAAAAGAAAAAAAGGTGCACACCTTAGGGGACAATTTAAAAAACATTTTAATTCTGGTAAATAATGTAGAAATACTTCATTTAAATGATGATGACCTTCGTTTCTTAACCGGAATTCTTACTGCTTGCAAACTAACTTTTTCAGATGTTGCTATTTTTAATACCGCTTCTAATCTTGATTACAATTATCAAAATACAGTCGACTATTTTAAACCAAAAATAATTTTGGTATTGGGCATAATCAATCAAAAGTTTAATTTGCCTGATTATACCCATAAATATCACACAATAGAAAACCAAAATATTCAATTGTTATTCGGCTCATCTTTAACTGAAATATCTAAAGATGTTAATGAAAAAAAAGCGCTTTGGAATTGCTTGAAGCAAGTTTTTGAAATCTAAACAATAACAATGATCGAACTAATATTTGCCACCAACAATCAAAATAAAGTTACAGAGGTAAAATCGTTGATGGAAAAACATATCCAAGTTAAAAGTTTGCAAGAAGCAGGCATTGACATAGATATTCCCGAACCACATCAAACGCTTAAAGAAAACGCAATAGAAAAATCAACCGTCATCCATCGACTATTTAGTAAAAATTGTTTCAGTGAAGATACAGGCTTAGAAGTTGATGCACTAAATGGCGAACCGGGCGTTAGAAGTGCACGTTATGCGGGAGATGAAGCCAACAACGAAAAAAATATCCAGAAATTACTAAATAATCTCAACGGAAATTCAAATAGAAATGCACGTTTCCGAACCGTCATTTCGTTAATTATTGATGATGCCCATTTTCTTTTTGAAGGCATTTGCGAAGGAACTCTAACCAATGAAACAAAAGGCAATAAAGGATTTGGTTATGATTCAATTTTTATCCCCAATGGAGATATTAAAACATTTGGCGAAATGGATTTAGAAGAAAAAAACAAATACAGTCACCGTAAAAAAGCCATTTTTAAACTTATAGAATTTTTAAATAATTATCATGGCAAGAATTAAACTTGTATTTCCAGAAAATATTATTCATACACTAACCATACCCGTTAGGATTACCGATGTCAACTATGGCAACCATCTTGGAAACGACGCATTGGTCAGCATTTTACATGAAGCAAGGGTTCATTGGCTAACTTCTTTAAATTATACAGAACTCAATATTGAAGAAAAAAGCATCATCATGAATGAGTTGGTGGTGAATTATTTAAAAGAAATGTTTTACGGTGATGTTATTAAAATCGAATTGAGTGTGGGAGATATAACCGCATTAGGTTTTGAACTCTATTATAGGTTGAGCGTTAATAAAAATGGAGAAAATTCAAATTCCGCGATTGCAAAAACTGGATTGATTTTTTTTGATTACACGGCAAAAAAAACAACTAGCATTCCTGACGTTTTTTTAGAAAAAATAAAAGCCAATTAATTTAAAAGCAGCTTATATTACTGATTCCAAATCTCCCAATTGGCTTCAGCTTGTAAGAGCAACATTTCATACCCATTTTTTGTTTGGGCTCCTGCAGCTTTTCCTTTTTGTAAAAACAATGTTTCATCTGGGTTATAAATCAAATCAAACAAAAGATGATTTTCATTTAAAAATTGGTAAGGGATTTCTGGGAAATTGTCAATTTGTGGAGACATTCCTAAAGGAGTTGTATTTACAATGATGCTATATTCAGTACAAATCAATTCATCGATTTGTTGATATTGAATAAAAGGATGTTTACCTGTTCTACTAACCACTAAATACTCAATGCCCAATTTTTTAAAAACAAATTGTATGGCTTTCGATCCGCCTCCGGTACCTAATATCAAAGCTTTTTTATGATGGGGTTTCAAAATTGGCTTGATGGAATTTTCAAAACCAATCACATCTGTATTGTACCCTGTGGTGATGCCAGATGCGATTTTTATACAATTTACTGCACCTATTTCAGATGCAACATCATCAATACTTGTAAGAAAATTAGTTACAGATTCCTTGTACGGAATAGTTACGGCTAATCCTTTCAAATCACTGTGTTCACTTATTAATTTTGGAAAGTTTGAGATATCTGTAAGTGGAAACAATTCAAAAAAGCAATCATTTAAGTTTTCGGTTTTGAATTTATTATTGAAAAACTGTTTAGAAAACGAATGACCAAGTGGAAATCCAAACAAACCGAATCGATTCATAATTATTTTTTATCGAGATAAAGTTCGAAGGTGTCTCCTCTTAAACCGATACGCATGGCTTCCAACGCGATTGTTTCTGAAGGTGCTATATTTCCAAGGTTAACATTACAGCCAATAAGTTCTAAAAAGTATAATTGTTGTGCTTTTTGTGGTGCTTCCCAAAGTATTTTTTCTGCGGGTATTTGAGTTAATATTTCTTGAACCAATCCTTCTCTAACTTCTCCAGAACCTCGATAAATGCCTACGTTCCCAGCCTCACGTGCTTCGGCAATTACATAAGCAGAACCTGCACTCAATTCTGCACGCATTAATTCAATCCATTTATATGGTGGAATAATATGAGCGGCATCTTTACTGCCTACTTCACTTAGTACCACACCATGTTTTGATAATTTTTCAATATAACCACATTTTTCTGCATGAGGAATAGTAATTGAACCATCGCTAACTTCCATATAGCTCACACCAAACTCTTTGCAAACTGAAATATAATCTTCAAATTGATTTCTTATTAAAAATGCTTCGAAAAGTGTACCACCAAAATAAACAGGCATATCATATTCGCGATAAACAGCCAATTTTTCTTTTAAATTAGGGGTTACAAATGCAGTTCCAAATCCCAATTTTACAACGTCGATATGTGGATGGCCAACACTCATTAAATTTCTCGCCTCTTCTATGCTTAAACCTTTATCCATGACCATTGTAATACCATTTGCTCTTGGCTTAATTGTCCTTTCTGGAATTTGAGTTAAATTAAAATTCATTATTCTTATATTTTCCGCAAATATATCTAATCAAATTTAAAGTTCTTTAAATGAAAATCAATGTTTACGGATTTTTGATGACTTATACTTTGCAATCAAATCAACTACCGATTGATTTCTTAAAATTGATGGATTAATTTCAATGAATTGTTTTAATAATTTGGGCTTTAATTTTAAGGCATTTTCAAGCTGAATTAATGCTTCTTTAGGTTGTGCATTTGCAAAATAAAACGCAGCTTTGTAATATAAAAATATGGGTTTCGAATCTGTATTTTCAAATGCAATCAATGCGTATTCTATACCCTCTTCATATAATTCTGCTTGGTATAAACAGTTTAATAATTCAATCCAACCAGCTATTTGCTTGGGCCTCACACGAACTACATTTCCAAAATAAGTAATCGCTTCATCGTAATTTTCAATTTCGAAATAACATTTGCCTAATGCTAGATTATAATCCGGTTGCATCAAATGTTGATTTAACGCATTTTGTAGAGATTTAATTGCATTTTTCCAAATACCCTCATTCATGTATGTACATGCAATTTTATAGTGAAGGTGCGAATCATTTGTATCAAAATGGCAAGCTTTTTTGTAATAAAATCTCGCTTGTGAATGATTATTTAATTTGTCGTATGAATGCCCAATCGCTTCAAATATTACAGATTCTGGCATGGATAACATAAGTACTTTTTCTAAGCACTCTATCGCCTCTTTGTATTTTTTTAATCGCATGAAAGCATCGCCCATATTGCGATAGGCAAAATCAAATTTTTCATTTATAGCAACTACAAATTGATATGCATCTATTGCTTTTTCATAAAGTTTCAAACCTTGATAAGCAGCACCCAAATTAAACCAACCCAATTCACTGTAAGGATTTTTTTCAATCAACTCTTTGTGAATAGTTACACTTTCTTCATTTCTGTTGGTAAAATCACTCCAAAAACAAATTTTATATAACGCTTCTTCGTTTTCACAATCTTGCTCAATAATCATTTTCAAGCAATCAAACACTTTTTCAAAATTTTCATAATCATCATAAACATCCGAAAGTTCAAAAAGAAGTTCAATTTTTTCTTGACCTTCAAACAAGCTTAATGCAGTTTCTAAAACCTCTGCAGCCAATTCCTGTTGGTCTGTTGCCAATAGCGCATCTGTTTTAATAATGTAAATGGAAATCTCATTGGGATTTAATAATTCTGCTATTTCAAGCGCTTCTAAAGTTTCTTCATATCTCCTCAAAGTCAATAATACATCTGATTTCATTAAAATCAATGTTGAAGAATAAGGAAATTGGTCTACTGCTATAATCGCTGCATCCAATGCATCTCCCTGATTATCTTGATTTAAAAAATATTCTACAATTTGTTCAAATTCATCTTCTTCTATAAATGAAAACGTTTTACCTTGTTTGAGTTTCATATATTTTTGCAATAATGCTCTAAACTCACTTTTATCTTGTCTGAATGGATTCATGCTCAGTAGGTTTTATGTTCTTTACCCAATTTAATCATTTAAAACTATTCTCCAATCACCAATTTTAGAATTATTTTTTTCTTTACAATAAAATAAAATTAAAGAAATTGAGCAAAATGCTTTTTTTTAATAAAATTTATGTATATATTTGAATTGACCTTTTAAAAATGAAACAAACTTTTAAAATATTATTGATCACATTCTTGGTTTGCGGAAATGTACTTTCTTCATTCGCAGATAGAGGTTTGAGAAAAAAATCAAGAAATCATATTTCCTTAAACATCAATACTGAACACGGTTTTAAGACTAATGTTTCACTTAATTTGAAGACTGGTTTGAAATACAAAGGATTGTTATTAACCGGTACAGAATCTGACAATTTTTCCAATACCAGCTTCTTGAAATATTATCAAAAAGGGAACACTTTATATATTCTCCCTCCTAAACAAAAAATTCTTTCAACAGAACTGAAACAGGGTTACACCGGTTTAAAATTAGTTATTACGGCTAAAAATTAATGTTCTATTTTTTCTGATACTTTTTTGCATCTTCATAATTCATTACCCTGTAATTTTTGGGGGCTATTTCAAACAAATTTGATGCAACATTATCGTAGTTGATTTCTGATAATGTATATGTAAACATATTTCCTTTACTTTCTCTTTCTATTACTATGGGTAATCCTTTTAATTCAGGAAATGCTAAAGCGTAATCCTGATTCGTTATGTTTGTATTGCGATCGAAATATACAGTTATTATTTCCCCAGAAGCTAGTTTTGAACTTGCTTTATAACAATCAAAGCCCGATATTTTTTTCTTTTCAGATGTTACGTTAAATTTTAATTGCTGAAATGTTGCATGATGCGTCATCCATTCCGCTGTATTTAAATTGATTAAT
Organism: Chitinophagaceae bacterium; assembly: GCA_009885535.1. Classification (GTDB taxonomy): domain Bacteria; phylum Bacteroidota; class Bacteroidia; order Chitinophagales; family Chitinophagaceae; genus Ferruginibacter. Next base: position 49,965 of record VFKL01000014.1, read on the forward strand.
AATTTTTGGCCGCTGTAGGATTTTGCTATGTACCCGTTTTCTTTTTTGGCATCATAAACAGCCGATTCAATTCCCATTGATGTAATTAAATCTGATCGACTTGACATTCCTTTTATATAAATGATGTACTGATTAGATGATGTATTTATAGCTGATTTCGTAGACCCTGAATTTCTAATTTCAACTTTGTATTTCAAAGTAGCTTCAGTAATTGTTTTTTGTGCCTCATTTTTCCCAAATGAAAAGACAAAAAAGAAAAGAAAAAAGATGTATTTTATCATTAAATTTTTTTACAATTAAAGATAATTAAAATCACCAATAAATGTAAAAACAAAAAAACCGTTCTTTGATTTTGAACGGTTTTTTATGTAAGATTAACGAATCATTTATTTTTTTGCAGACTTTTGTTTCATGTCTTGTATTTTCTTCTGCGTTTCCTGCATAGATTCTATACGCTCCTGCATTTTAGATTTCTTAACTGGCTTTTTACGATTTTCAGAAATTTGCAACATGATTTTGTCGTGGTCTATGATATATTTTTGAATAACAATTTGCAACAACAAAGTAATCGTATTTGAAATGGTATAATACCAAGTTAATGCAGATGGCAATTTATTGAATACACCCAACAACATCACTGGAAATATGTAAGGCATATATTTCATCAGCGGATTACTGTTGTCTTGCATATTACTCATACTATAAATAGAAATCAATAAACTTGTGATTACTGCTGTTATGGTAAACAAACTAACATGGTCGCCATAAAATGGAATGGAGAAAGGCAATGTAGCAATTGAATCATATTGAGCTAAATCCTTTGCCCATAAAAATTCTTTTCCGCGGAGATCAATATTGGATTGAAAGAAATAATAAAGCGACATGAAAATTGGAATTTGCAATAATGCGGGTAAACATCCACCTAATGGACTAACGCCTGCACTTTTCCAAAGTTTCATTTGTTCCACCCCAAAAGTTTGTTGATCATCTTTATATTTTTCTTTTAATGCATCAACTTCTGGTTTTAATACTTTCATTTTAGCACCACTCAAATAACTTTTGTATAAAATAGGCGATGTAATTAATCTGATTAATAAAGTAATGAGTAAAATAACAATGCCCATATTCATGACGTGTTGCTGTATAAAATCAAAAACAGGCAATAAGAAATATCGATTAATATATTTTACAAAAGAGAATATGCCGCTACCGTAAGGTACCACACACTCTAAATCATTTTTATATTGCTTTAGAATATTATAATCACTTGGACCAAAATAAAGTTGTAATGGAACAGATACATTTTCTTGATTTGCAAATGTGTAAGAAGCATTTGTATTTACCCTTGTTAGATATTTGTCTGCAGTATCTGTAGGTATTTTCCAATCATATTTTACATCCGAAAACTTGTTTTTTGCGATTAATGCTGAAATGAAAAATTGTTGTTTGATACAAATCCAATTTGCATTTTTAATTTCTTTTTCACCACCTTCCCCAATGTAATCAAAGTCAAATTCATTTTCTGCGGAATGACAAATATGGGTTTGCGTTAATTCGTATTCGTTATCTTTTTCAATGGCGGGTGTTTCATTTTGCCAGTTAAATCCGATACGATTGTTAGTTAGTATTTTGCTTACGCCATCAATATTCAAATTAAAATCTAAAAGATAACTATTGGGTTGTAAAATATATTGATGCACAATTTTTCTACCATTAGAATCATTGGCTTCAAAAGTTAAAACAGCAGACAGGTCTGATTTTTTTTCTACTGCTGAAGCTTTAAAATATACTTTATTGATGTCTGAAGTTTTATTTTCGCCAGAATTAATTTTGTAGTTGAATGTATTGAATTGAGCTTCATTTAAAACTACAGGTGCGCCATTGGCTTTTTTAAACTTTTTTAAAAGAACGGATTGTGGTTGACCGCCTTTATTTGAAAATTTTATGGATAAAACTTCATTTTCTAAAATGGTAAATGATGCTGTTTCTGACAATTTAAACCCTTTAGTTACTATAGAAGCTGAATCGATTGTTTTAGTTTCAACAACTGGCTGAATCTCTTTTGCTTTTAGTTTTATTAAGTTATCAATTGAATCTTTAACACGCTTTTTTTCACCTTCAAAAGCAAGCTGATCTTTACTGTTAAAATAAAACATAGCAATCAGCAAAGCTCCGATTAATACAAAACCCCAAATTGTATTTTTATCTGTTCCCATTTTAATTTTTTTTTGTAAAGTTAAACAAACGCTTTGTTTAACCCAGATTTTGCAGTTGTAATCTATTACAAGAAAAAAATGCTGCAAATACAAGCGTTTGCTTGACTTTTTGATCTTACCATATTTCAATATGCTATCGACCAAAAAATCGGCTCAAACACTCGTCTTTATTGCCTTTTATCCTTTCATGACGATTCCAACTGAAAAATCTGGGTTTAAGCTATTAATTCGTAACTGAAAAAAAAGCCCTTGAAAACAAGGGCTTTTTTTGAAATTTTCTTGAAAATTATTTCTTTCCTTTTGCAGCTTTTGGAGTAGCCGCTTCTTCTTGTTTCAACGCACGAGTCATGGCAATTGTAGCAATAGGAATTCTTGGAGAGTTCATTACTTCCATATTGTCTGCAATGATATTTTCAACACGTAAGTTTTCATTTAATTGAAGATTTGACAAGTCTACCTCGATAAATTCTTTCAAATATTTCGGATAGGTTTTTACTTTAATTGCCTTCATTTTAGTTACTAGTTTACCACCGGCTTTAACCCCAGCAGGTGTACCCAAGTATTTTAATGGCAACGTTGCGATTACTTTTTTATCTTCAACCAACTCAAGAAAATCAACGTGCAATAACTCGTCAGTTACTTTGTGAAATTGTAAATCTTTAAGAATGCAACGATAAGATTTTCCTTCAACGGTAATGTCAGCCAACATAAATTCTGGCGTGTATACGATTGATTTAAATGCGGTTGAAAGGGCTGCGAAATTTACTTCTGTGTTACCACCGTAAATTACACCTGGTACAAGCTTCTGAGAGCGAAGTTGGCGGGTGGCTTTTTTTCCGCTTTCGGTCCTCAGTTGACCTTCGATTGTAATTGTTTTCATTATAATTATTTTTTTTGTGAGGCGCGAAGTTAATGAAATGATTCTAAGCGTGGAAAATTTAGTCGTTTTTTTTTCACTTTTACTTAAAATAAGGGGGAGATTATAGGTATTATGCGTAAATATCCAACAAGCCTTCTGGAATTTCTACATAAACTTTTCGATTTTTTTTATCGATTTTTTTCAAACTTGCTTCATGTATTGGTATCAGCGCTTCGTTTCCGTTATATAAAATGGTGCATAAAATCTGATGCGGTTGTTCTATAACTTCTATAATTTCTCCCAGATCGGTCTCTCCATCTATCATTGAGTATCCCAAAAAAGCGATTGGCGAACTAGATGCTGTGTGTTGATTAAAATCTGATTCCAATAACCATATTTCTTTTGGTGTAAGCCTTCTTGCTGATTCTTTAGTATCTATTCCTTCAATTTTTATCCAAGTTTCATCATTTGTTTTTGCTGTTGCTTTTTCAATAAAATAAGGCATGAAATTGCCCGGTTGCTCTTCGATAAAAAGCGCTTTTACCTCTTTTAAAGCTGACTTTTTTCCCAAACTATGTTGTAATACCAAATCTCCATTTAATCCATGACTGGCTACAAACTTTCCTATTTTAAAATATTGTGACATGATAGAATTTGAAAATAATATGGATTAGTTTTTCTTAGCTTTTAATACATCAACAAAAGATTGCTTGTTTTGATGTATTCCTTACCGATTATATCTTTTACTTTTACTGTTGAGATGTAATTGCCTGATGGCTGACGTTTCCCTTTGTAAAATCCATCCCATCCCTCGCCAATTTTATTGGTTTCAAAAATTAATACCCCATAACGATTAAAAATTCTGAAATAATCAAAACGACTAATCCCAACACAAATTGGTTTAATTTTTTCATTTAATCGATCGCCATTGGGGGTAAATGCGGTTGGCAAATATACTTGTGGCCCCTCCAATGCTTTAATATTTACGGAATCTTTGTTGCTGCAACCTGCATTATTAATTACGGTTAAAACAAAAGTTGTGTTTGATTGGATGGTTGCAATTGGATTAGCAATATTCGGATCATTTAAAACTGAGTTGGGTTCCCAACTGTATTGTCCAGCGCCACTTCCTAATAATTGATATGGATAGTTTATGGCTGCAATTCCATCAGGGCCTGCATTTGCAACTACTATTGGGAGTACTACTAAATTAATATTAGCAGTATCAGCACAACCAGATGTAACCAATCTTATCAATTGATAATTACCGGATTCTGTTACATTTTGAATTGAATTTATTCGAGTTTGGTTAAATGTCCAATTGTCTGTGAAATTAGTTGCAGGAAAATAGGTTTCCAAATTTACAGAAGCCCCAAAACAAATGGTATCAGCTATATCAATTCCGAGTTCAGGTTTTTGGGTGATGGTTAAATGCAGCGTATCAGCAGAAGCACATCCGAAAGCATTCGAATATTGATATATGTAATCTCCGGAATTTTGATAATTTATTCCGTTCCAAATATATGCATCACAAGTATTTGTGGTTTGCGCATTAAAATCACTGTTATTTATTGTAAGGTTTAAACGCACAACGGAATCACAATTAACGGCATTTGTAGTTGTAAAAATGGCTGTGTTGTTAGAAGTAATAAACGTTTGATTTTGCCATACAAATGAATTGCAGGCAGTAACAAATGTATCCGAACTTGTTGGTTGATTAATCGTTAAATTCAACGTTATTATGCTATCAAATCCAAGATGATTTATGGTGGTATGTGTTGCCAAATTAGTTGAAGATGTATATAAATTACCATACCAACTAAAACTTGAGCAAGCAACTGCAGTGGTGTCGCCAGTTGTTTGGATACCCAAAATGCTACAACCATTGTTTGCATAATTTGGCATATTATCTAACCAATAAACAAAATTTCCATTTGAATTCGCTGGCCAGTTTCCAGCTGCGGTGTAATTGCTTACTGGTGCCGATGCGCTATTACAGCTAGAATTCCCGTTTACCACAACTTGCAAATACCTTGGTGTACTTGCCGTATTTCCCAAGTTACCTGTTGCACTCCAATTGCTACTGCTGCCTCCGTTCAAATTTGTTCTTACATAAATAACATAAATTGCAGTGTTCCCATTGCACAAACCAGTGATATCATAATTCTGGTCAAAAGAAGCGGGAATAATAATGACCTGACTACCGGCTGGAATAATGGTTGTTGGAGAAGTTACATTAATAACAGCGCATGACCCATTTGAAATAATCGTTCCAGTACCAGTTATTGGAGCTGCATCAGAACCCGATAAGCTACTTTGTGAAGGTGGGTTTGTAGACCCATAGTAAAAAGAATAATTAGATGCAGTGTTACTGGTACTTGTAGTGAATAATACAAATTCATTCAATCCTTCACTGCCACCACAAGAATTTACCATGGCCATAACAATGCTAGGGCATTGAGCTTTTGTATTGTTTAATGAAAAAATAAAAAATGCAATAAAGCAAAATCTTCGCATTAATTCTGTTTTTTTCACATTAATTAGAGTTTAAAAAAGTATGATTGAGCGTTAAAAAACGAAGGTGTTTCAACAATTCAATTATCGTGCAAGGTAAATGTTTTTTCCACGCTTGCAAATTCTTTGAAAATTGATAATAGCAATTATATTTACTTTTTAGTTCAAGTTTTTCTGGTATAAAGCCGATATGACAGCTGTTTGGGTCAATTTCATTGGTCCATCACAGATGTGTAATAATATCAACAAAAAGTTTTAGTATTGGTTCAAAAAAAGGCAGCAATAAAAAAGGCAGCTTCAAAATGAAATTGCCTTTTGAAAATTTATCTTCTCTCCTTATTGAAC
>VFKL01000078.1 GCA_009885535.1 Chitinophagaceae bacterium
CAACTATATTAGCTCCGTAGGTGCGACCTGTCATTAAAAGAAATAACAACAACTATATTAGCTCCGTAGGTGCGACCTGACCTAAAGAAACATGTCGCACCTACGGAGCTTTAAAAAAATATCCATCAAATGTTCTAGAAACATGTCGCTCCCATGGAGCTTAAAAAATAAATACACCCATTTAGCTAGAAACATGCCGCTCCTACGGAGCTCAAAAAAAAATCATCAACAAATAATCTAGGAACATATCGCTCCTATGGAGCTGAAATTATAAGGTGTCAGATATTTAGTTGTTCTTTTTAATTTTTATTTTTTACTTTTTACTTTTTTATTAAGCTCCATAGGTGCGAAATATCATTAGCTCCATAGGAGCGACATACCATTAAAAAAAACCCTCTTCAAATGAAAAGGGCTTTTTTTAATTATGTTTGAACAGAAATTAGTAACGATACATATCAGTTTTGTATGGACCAAAAACTTCTAATCCCAAATAACTAGCTTGTTCTGTTGATAAAATATCCAATTCAACACCAATTTTAGACAAATGTAAACGAGCTACTTTTTCATCTAAATGCTTAGGTAAAACGTACACTTTGTTTTCATAACTTTCTGTATTCATCCAAAGTTCAATTTGAGCCAAAACTTGGTTGGTAAATGAAGCACTCATTACAAATGATGGGTGACCAGTAGCACAACCTAAGTTAACCAAACGACCTTCAGCAAGTACAATGATGTCATTTCCGTCGATGGTGTACATATCAACTTGTGGTTTGATGGTATCTTTTGTGTTACCATAAGTATTATTCAACCAAGCCATATCAATTTCAATATCAAAGTGACCGATATTACAAACGATTGCTTTATCTTTCATCGCTCTGAAATGTTCTTCTTTAATCAAATCTCTGCAACCACTTGCTGTAACAATGATATCTGCTTCTTTAACCGCATCAATCATTTTTTTAACTTCAAATCCGTCCATTGCAGCTTGTAACGCGCAAATTGGATCGATTTCAGTAACAATTACACGAGCACCTGCTCCACGTAAGCTCAATGCAGATCCTTTTCCAACATCACCGTAACCACCCACAACGGCAACTTTACCAGCCATCATAATATCAGTAGCACGACGAATCGCATCAACTAATGATTCTTGACAACCGTATTTGTTATCAAATTTAGATTTAGTAACAGAATCATTTACATTGATTGCAGGAATTGGTAAAGTACCATTTGCCATACGCTCATATAAACGATGTACACCTGTTGTTGTTTCTTCGCTCAAACCTTTGATGTTTGGAATCAACTCTGGATATTTGTCAAAAACAGTGTTGGTTAAATCTCCACCATCATCCAAAATCATATTTAATGGCTTGTCTTCACTTCCAAAAAATAATGTTTGCTCGATGCACCAATCAGCTTCTTCAATAGATTGTCCTTTCCAAGCATAAACTCCGATACCAGCAGCAGCAATAGCAGCAGCAGCTTGATCTTGAGTAGAAAAGATATTACAACTGCTCCATTTAACTTCAGCACCTAAAGCGATTAAAGTTTCAATTAAAACAGCCGTTTGAATGGTCATGTGTAAGCAACCTGCAATTCTTGCACCTTTTAATGGTTGGCTTGCAGCATATTCATTACGAAGACTCATTAGCCCTGGCATTTCTGCTTCAGCCAATCTGATTTCTTTACGGCCCCATTCTGCGAGGCTCATGTCTTTTACCTTATTTTTCAAGGAAAAGTCGATAGCTTTTAATGTAGTTGACATATTTATTTGTTTTTAGAACACGAAACTAATTCAAAAAGAACAATATTCTAAATTGTAAAATAAAAATAGGACAGAAATATATAATTATATAAATTAGCAGAACAAACACAAATTTTATGATAAAAAAAGTAGAACAAAAAGAACAAACGGCTATATCCAATCCAACATTAGACAAAACAGACCTGTTGATTTTAAAATTGTTACAAGAAAATGCAAAGAGTACAGTAAAAGAAATCGCAGAAAAAGTTCATTTAAGCACTACGCCTGTTCATGAGCGCATAAAAAGAATGGAACAAAATGGGGTAATCAAGCAATACGCCACTTTAGTAGACCACACCAAAGTAAAAAAAGGATTGATGGTGATTTGTTATGTTTCATTAAAAGAACACAGCAAAAATGCAGGTACTAAATTCATTAAATCAATTAATGCGCTTAATGAAGTTATCGAATGTTATAACATCAGTGGAGAGTTTGATTTTATGCTAAAAGTAGTTGAAGAAAACATGGATAAATATTACGATTTCCATGTGAATCGATTAAGTCAAATTGAAAATATGGGCAATGTACAAAGTGTATTTGTAATGGGCGTTATCAAACAAACACATCAATTGGTGTGGTAAACTATGTTATAAAAAAAAACGCTGGTAAAATACCAGTGCTTTTGAAAATCATTGTAATCAAAAATTATTTTTCCATTTGCTCAATTACTGCATTTGTAACCCCTGTAAATGAGAACCCACCATCATGAAATAAATTTTGCATCGTTACCATTTTGGTATGGTCGCTAAACATCATCACACAATAATTGGCACAATCTTCTGCAGTAGCATTTCCCAAAGGACTCATTTTTTCTGCATAGTTGATAAACCCGTCAAAGCCTTTAACACCGCTACCAGCCGTAGTTTTTGTAGGCGACTGAGAAATGGTATTTACACGTACATGTTTTTTTACGCCATAATGATAGCCAAAACTTCTCGCTACACTTTCTAAAAGTGATTTAGCATCTGCCATTTCATTGTAATCAGGAAAAACCCTTTGTGAAGCAATATAACTCAATGCCACTACACTACCCCATTCATTGATGGCGTCTTTTTTCATACAAGTAGCCAAAACACGATGAAGGCTCATTGATGAAATTTCAAACGTTTTTAAATTATGCGCATAGTCAATTTCTGTGTAATGTTTTCCTTTACGAACATTTATACTCATGCCAATTGAATGTAAAATAAAATCAAATCCTCCGCCAAAATGCTCCATAGCTTTGTTTATCAAGTTCTCTACATCTTCGGCATTACTTACATCACATGGTACTACAGGTGCATTTATTTTTTCTGCAAGTTTATTGATTTCTCCCATACGCATGGCTACAGGAGCGTTTGTAAGTAATATTTCAGCGCCTTCTTCAAAACATTTAATTGCAGTTATCCAGGCGATTGACTTTTCGTCCAATGCACCAAAAATGATTCCTTTCTTCCCTTTTAATAAATTGTTTGACATGATTATATTTTATGATTATGTGTAAAATTATTTGTTTTAATTCAAAATAAATACAACGATTTAATTTGACATCATTTCTTTTGCATTTTCCAATGCAGCAATTGTAGGCTTTTCCCCACTCAGCATTTGTGCAATTGCGTTTATCCTTTCGGCTTCATTCAGAATTCGAATATTTGTAGCAATTTTTTCTCCTTTTACTTCTTTGTACACAAAAAAATGGGTTGATGCTTTTGCCGCAATTTGTGCCTGATGCGTAATAGCAATTATCTGATGAGAGGTTGATAAAGATTTCATGATAAGCCCAACTTGCTTTGCCGCTTCGCCGCTTATTCCGGTATCAATTTCATCAAATATCAATGTAGGCAACGCAAGTTTTTGCGCCACCAATGATTTTATGCTCAACATTAATCTGCTTAATTCACCACCACTGGCCACTTTCCCAATTGGTTCAAATTTGTTGCTCTTATTGGCATCAAACAAAAACTCAATGGCATCAATACCAAACATATTTAATTCTGTTTCTAAAATGCTAACATTTAATCTCGCATTAGGCATTCCCACTTGTGCAAGCAAACGATTCACCTCTTTTACAAAGCCATCGATTTGTTTTTTTCTATTTGCAGAAATTTTCTTTGCAGAAATTGTACAAGCATCAAACAATACAACCAAAGATTTTTCTAAAGCTTCAATGGATGAAAATACATTTGTAAATGCATCTAATTTTATTTGTAAACTTTCCTTTAGAGAAATCAATTGTTCTGTTGTAGAAAATCCATGCTTCTTTAAAAGTTTGTATCCCGCTGATAGTCGATCATTTAATATTGAAATTCTTTCTTCATCATATTTTACTTGGCTTTCAATTCTCTCCAATTCATCAGCAATGTCCTGCACTTCAATGATGGCGCTATTTAAACGCTGGTGCAAGTTTAATAAGTCGGGATGAAAATCATCCAACAATTTTAATTTATTATTTATCGTTTTTAATTGGTTTATAACGGGTTGTTCCGCATTTGAAAGCTCTGATGAAATTGTAGACAATTGTAGCTTTATTCGCTCTGCATTATTTAGTAATTTCAATTCGATTTCAATATCTTCCAATTCATTTTCTTTAAGTGAAAGTTCTTCCAGTTCAGAAAATAAAAATTGATTGTAATCCAATTCTTTATTGGCTTCCGCTTGTTCTATTTTTAATTGGGCTAAAGATTTTTTTGCCTGCTGATATGTTTCAAACTGTTTTTTAAAATCAAGCAATAAAGTTGTATGATCTGATAAAGCATCTAGAACATCGCGCTGAAAACTTTCGGAGTTAATTTCAAGGGTATCAAATTGTTGATGCAAATCAACCAAATGAACACTTAGCGTTTTTACTTGAGATAAATTAACGGGTGTATCATTGATGAAACTTCTTGATTTTCCATTAGCCGCAATTTCTCTACGGATAAGAATTTCATTTTCAAAATCCAATTCATTTTGTTGAAAAAAATGAACTACTTGTTGACTTTTATTTATTTTAAAAAGACCTTCAATGATACATTTTTTTTGAGGATCTTGAAGCACATTGCTATCTGCACGTTGACCAAGAATTAAATTTAATGCGCCCATCAAAATACTTTTTCCAGCTCCAGTTTCACCGGTAATAATATTCAACCCTTGCTCAAAATGTATTTCGAGTTGGTCGATGATGGCATAGTTTTGTATGAATAGTTTTGATATCATTTGTGCGGAGCAAATTAAGAAAACTTAATCTAAATTTTATTTTTTGTTTGGCAAAAGAAAAATTATTACAATAAAAAACCCATCTTTTTAGGATGGGCTCTTACATTATATTCTGAAAAAAATTATTTTACTTCAACTGAATCTACTAAATCTACATCAGCCAAAATTCGTCCGCAATTTTCGCAAACCATAATTTTTTTACGCAATTTGATTTCGCTTTGTTTTTGTGGAGGGATAGCATGGAAACAACCGCCACAACTATCTCGCTCTACTGCAACTACAGCTAAACCATTGTGATAATTATTACGAATACGATCGTAGCTATTTAATAAACGTTCGTCAGCTTGTGTCCTTGCTTTTTCTGCAATTCCATTATAATGCGTTTCTTCTTTTTCTGTTTCGCTGATGATTTTTTCTAACTCTCCTTTTTTCCCGCTCAAATTTAACTCTTTAGTTGCAACAGCTTTTATGGCAAGTTCCAATTGACGTGCCTTATCTGAAATTTCCTCTGTAGCATCTTTAATGTGCTTTTCGCAAAGTTTTTCCTCAAGTTGTTGCATTTCAATTTCTTTATTCAATGCTTCAAACTCACGACTATTTTTTACATTGTCGCTTTGTTTTTCATACTTTTCAATTAAAGCTTGAGCATCTTTAATGCCTTGTTTTTTTTGTTCGATGAATTCTTGAATTCCGTTGATTTCTTCTTCAATACGAGTTTGACGTGCATGAAGACCTTCAATTTCATCTTCAAGATCTTTCACTTCAATAGGAAGTTCACCTTTTAATATTTGAATTTCATCCAGTTTGCTGTCAATCTTTTGTAATCTTACAAGAGCCGTTAATTTTTCTTCAACTGAAAATTCTTTAGTCGCAGCCATATTTAATTTGTTTTTTAAATTTTTGTTGATTCTTACTTTTGTGCCATATTTATAAATTACAAATATTTTACCGGGTTGGTAAGCACATCCGTTTTGAAGTGGGCAAAGGTAGGGAAATTCTTTTTCAAAACATCAGCAAATAGTTCAATTGTAAATTGTTCGCTCTCGAAATGTCCAATATCCACCAAAACCAATTTATCGTTGGCTTCAAAAAACTCATGATACTTGATATCTGAAGTAATATACATATCTACACCTACTCGAATTGCATCCTGAATTAAAAAACTTCCCGCTCCACCACAAATGGCAATTTTTTTTATTTTGTCAAAAATAATTTTGGTATGTTTCAAATATTTTACGTTGAAAATTAATTTCAATTCATTTAAAAAGTCAATTGTATTTACAGGCTGCTCAAATTCTGCAATAATCCCAGCCCCAATTTCTTGATGTTTGTTTTGCAGGGTATACAATTCAAAAGCTACTTCTTCGTAGGGATGCGCATTTCTCATTGCATTTAAAATGGCAGATTGTTTCCAAATGGGAAAAATCACCTCCAATTTTACTTCTTTTTGAATCGTTCTTTCTCCAATCTTTCCAGTATGTGGATCAGCCCCTTCAAGCGGTTTAAAGCTTCCAACCCCCTCAGAAACAAAACTACATTCTCCATAATTGCCCATTTCTCCAGCTCCAGCGTCAAACAATGATTTTTCTAGTACCTCTTGATATTCAAATGGAACAAACACCACCAATTTTTGAATTAAAAGTGATTTGGGTTGTAAGATTCTCCTATTTATCAAATTTAGTTTGTCTGCAATTTTACCATTAACCCCATTAATTACGTTGTCCATATTTGTATGGCAAGCATAAATGGCAATATCATTTTTTATTGCTGCAATGATTGTTTTATCAACATAATAATCGGAATCAAACTTTTTAATGCCTTTGAAAACGATGGGATGATGTGCTATTATCAGATTACAATTCTTTGTAATCGCTTCATTTATAACAGATTCTGTTACATCCAAACACAATAATGCACCCGTACATTCCGTTTGCTTCAAACCTGTGATTAAACCGGAGTTGTCGTATGATTCTTGTAGAAACAGCGGTGCCATTTTTTCTAATACTGAAATTATTGCTGAAATAGTCATGGTTAAAATTATGTAATACCCGGTAATTTTTAAAATAACATCTAAAATTGCAAAAAGATTAGATGATTTTTTTTATTTTTAATTTATGTTAGTATTCAAAAAGCAAATAAAACTTCCCTTTTTATATTTATTCCTTATTTTATTTATAAGCCATTCTTTTATGGGCTGTAAGAAAAAAACAGAAGAAGTATATGTAGCAAATATTTTTGAGCAGTATTTTGAGCAAAACATATTAAACAATGACTTTATTGTTAGCTATTCAAAAAATCAAGGTATAGAAAATACAAGTGAATTTGATGGCTATAGATTTAGGTTATTAAAGAACACCTATTATGATGGGCCAATGACCGCTACTAAAAATGGCGTAACGTATTCTGGTACTTGGAGCAGCAACAGTGATTACGGAAAACTCATTATAAATATTACCCAGCCAACTATTCCTGCTGAATTTATTTTCTTAAATACATCTTGGCGATTTACAGAAAAAGCCCTGCCAACCATGAAGTTAGCACCTTGGGGCAATACAGATTCCACAGAACTTCACATGCAAAGACAATAAATTTTTACCCCAACACAATAATTTAACAACTTTTGAGTTTATAGTTTAAGAAATGTTCAATCATTTCGAATTATATAAAACAAAAGCCAATCCTATGAATTATTTAACTTGGGTAAAAACCACGGGTATTATTGCGATATGCTTTGTACTCAACACAGTAAGCTTTGCACAAGCAAACTTCAGCACAAACACAACATCAGGTTGTGCACCTTTAGCCGTAAATTTCACCGACAATTCAAATGGCAGTCCTACACAGTGGACTTGGCATTTTGGCGATGGTGCCATTTCTCGTCTTAGAAACCCATCAAGGGTTTATGATGTTCCTGGTGATTATACTATAAAATTGGTTATCAATACCCCCAATGGTGTTGATTCAATTATTAGAACACAGTATATACATGTTTACGCTAAACCAGTTGTAAATTTTTCAACCTCGAACGCTAGTGGCTGTACCCCTGTAATTACAAATTTTAGTGATTTAAGTACTTCTCAAAATGGAAACATCGTTTCTTGGAACTGGGATTTTGGCGATGGTAATTTAAGTACATTACGTAATCCTTCTCATACTTATTTAAGTTCTGGAAACTTCAATGTTTCATTACAAACTACAAATAATTTTGGATGTACGTCTTCAAAAACTGTTGCGAACTACATACAAGTTTATGATCATCCAAATGCTATTTTCACCAGTAGCAATGTTCCAATTTGTAGTGCTCCTGAATTGGTACGATTTAACAACGGGTCTACTGGTTTAGGTTCTCTATCTTATGCTTGGATATTTGGAGACGGAACCACATCGAATGATACTAATGCAGTTGTATCTCATAATTATATGACCACAGGTAATTTTAATGTTCAATTAATTTTAACAAATTCCTATGGCTGTACTGATACGTTTGTAAAAAACAATGCAGTAATGATTGCAAATAATATTAGTGGTTTTAATACTTTAAATGTTGCTTGTAAAAATGAGGTTGTAGCCTTTACAAATACAAGTACACCAATACCAACAGGAACATTATGGAATTTTGGTGATGGAACAACTTCAATAGGCAATAACACTTCACATCAATATACAGCAGCGGGTATTTATGACATTAAATTATACAACAATTTTGGATCTTGCGTAGATTCAGTGGTAAGAACCATTACCATAAAAGATATACCAATAGTAGATTTCACCGCAAATCCACTATCTGCTTGTATTGCACCAATAACAGCAAATTTCACCAATACCTCAACCCTAGCTACAACTTATTTATGGAACTTTGGCGATAACACAACATCTACGAGTGTTTCCCCAAGTCATGTTTATAATACTCAAGGCAATTACACCATAACCTTAACTGGTACATCTGCAAATGGCTGTAAAGACACAAGAGTAAGAGATCAATATATTAGTATACAATTACCAGTAGTTACGATTAGAAATATGCCACAAAGCGGATGCGGTCCATTAACAAAAACGTTTCAACATCAAGTAATTGGTGGAGATAACATTGTAAGTTATCAATGGAATTTTGGAGATGGCACTACATCAACACTAATGCGTCCTACGCATACATTTAACTTAGGCACTTACAATATTACACTGATTATAGTAACAGCTTCTGGTTGTACAGATACCGTTGTTTATAATAACGGAATTAGAGTTGGAACAAGACCACATACCGCATTTGATGCAACACCAAGAATTACTTGCGCACAATGGCCAGTAGCCTTTGGAGATTCAACACCAGTAGCGGATTCGGCAAATCAATGGCTATGGAATTTTGGAGACAATACAACAAGTACATTGCAAAATCCTAGACATATTTATGTCGACACTGGTTACATGACTGTTACGTTGGTAACGGCAAATAATGGCTGTAAGGACACTTTAATTATGACAGATTTTTTATTCATCAACCCGCCTGTAGCAAACTTTAGATTTATCATAGATTGCTCAAACAGAAGAAAAAGAAAGTTTATTGATCAATCGATTGGTGCAGATAGTTGGTTATGGAATTTTGGTGATGGAACAACGTCAACAGAAAGAAATCCCGAACATATTTACACAGCTGATGGTCAATACAATGTATTTTTAACGGTTTACAACAATACTACAGGTTGTAGTTTTTCTAAAACAATTGGTGGTTATATAATCGACCAACGTCCAACAATAGGTGCATCAAGCTACTCTATTTGTAAACCAGGCGATGTAACATTAAAAGCGTTAGGCGTAACCCCGTCTTATTTCACTGCATTTAATTGGACCTTTGGCGATAACTCAACAGGCACTGGAGATTCAATTACAAAAAGATATTTCAACGCAGGTGTGTATTGTGTAAGATTAACATCAGTTGATAGAAACTTTTGTAAGGATACGGTATTTACAAATCCATGCATCAAAGTAAATGGTCCCAAAACAAAATTTAGTACTTCTACTACAAATAGTTGTGCAAATACAAATATTATTTTTAGAGACAGCTCAACAACAGATGGTAGAAACAGAATTATTTCAAGAACTTGGAATTTTGGAGATGGCACAATTATAACAACCACAGACTCAATAATAAGCCACCGATATACAACAGGCGGTTTGTTTACAATAAGTTTATTGGTAAGGGATTCATCAGGTTGTAGTGATTTATTAACCAAAACAAATTACGTTACAGTAAACAAACCAATTGCAAATTTCTACACCGCAGATTCTGTAAGTTGTCCAATCAGTAGTATACATTTTATAAATAATTCTCAAGGATTTGGATTAACCTATTTATGGAATTTTGGAGATGGGAATTCATCTACATTGCCTAATCCAGCGCATCAATACGGGATAAATGGATTATACAATATCTCATTATCAATTGTAGATCAAAATGGTTGTACAAATGATACAACAAAAACAAACATGGTACGTATTTCTCGTCCGATAGCACGTTTTCAAGTGAGTGATACCTTAGGAACTTGTCCTCCATTAATTGTGAATTTCAATAACCAATCTTCAAACCAAATCAGTTGGTCATGGGACTTTGGAGATGGTTCGGGTGTGGTAAGTGCATTTAGTCCTTCTCATTTCTATGCAGTTGCGGGTACCTTTCACCCTAAATTAATTATCACAAGCCCAGGAGGCTGTAAAGATACCGCTCAAAAAACAATAGTAGTAAGAGGACCAAGTGGAACATTTAATTATGCTGGGTTAAGCGGATGTATTCCAACGATAGTAAACTTCAATGCAAATACAATAAACACAATTAGTTATACTTGGGATTTTAGTGATGGAACAGCTGTAGATACTACATCAAATGCAATATCACACCAATATACGGTAGCAGGTTCATTTTTACCAAAGGTTATTTTAAGAGATACTAGTGGATGTACTTTTGCTTTAAGAGGAATAGACACCATTAAAATACATGCAATAGATGCAGATTTCAATTTCAACACGCAAACGATTTGTGAACAAGGTTCGGTATTATTTAACAGCAGTACGATTGGTACAGATGCAGCAGCAACATATCAATGGAATTTTGGAGACGGATCAACTTCAACAATCCAAAATCCAAATCATTTTTATGATACTACCGGGATCTACTATCCGAAGTTAGTGGTTACATCTACATTTGGTTGTACCGATACCATAACAAGTGTTAACCCTATCAAAATCGTAAAATCTCCAGTGGCTAATATTACACAATCTATAAATGGTTGCGTGCCTTTGAATGTTAATTTCAATGGATTAAATATTGCAGCAGATACTTCCGCTTTAACTTGGTCTTGGAGATTTGGTAACGGTGTAGTTTCTAACTTAATGACACCTTTGATGCAAACATATTCAAATGCAGGAAATTACCCGATTGAATTGATTGTTACAAACAGTTCAGGATGTAAAGATACAGCCAATGCTACAATTGAGGCTTATGCAATACCTGTAATCAATGCGGGTTTAGATACGATGATTTGTAGAGGAACGGGAATAAACATACAAGCGACTGGTGCTACTCAATATGTATGGAGTCCTTCAACGGGATTAAGTTGTACAACATGCGCTAGTCCAATTGCGAACCCAGATAGTTTACAACAATACATTGTAACTGGCACAACCGTTCATGGATGTAGCAGTAAAGACTCGGTAAAAGTTGCTGTAAAATATCCGTTTAACATGACGACCAGCAGAAAAGACTCATTATGTATTGGAAACGCTGTAACCATGCATGCAAGTGGCGCATACAGATATACCTGGACTCCTTCTGCAGGGTTAGACAATCCAAACTCAGCAAATCCAGTAGCAACGCCAAGTGTGAGCACAACATATCAAGTAGTAGGTACAGATGATAAAAATTGTTTTACTGTAACAGCTACCATTCCAATTATTGTTCATAATTATCCAACTGTTGAAGCAGGAGCAGATAGGACGATAAATGTTGGACAAACAATCAATATTATTCCTCAAGTTTCTTCGGATGTAATTGATGCAAGATGGACACCTACAAACGCTATTTTTCGTGACATATTCCCAGGCATAACGGTAAAACCCAATACTACCACAACTTACAAAGTGGTGGTTAAAAACAAAGGAGGTTGCAAAACAACTGATCAATTAACGGTAAGTGTATTGTGTAATGGTGCAAACATGTTTATACCGAATACATTCTCTCCAAATCAAGATGGCGTAAACGATCTTTTTTATCCAAGAGGAAGTGGCATCTTTACTATTAAAAGATTCAAAGTATTCTCAAGATGGGGTGAAGTAATTTATGAACAAAACAACTTCAATGCAAATGATCTTTCTAAAGCTTGGGATGGTACATTCAAAGGAAAGAAATTAGACCCAGATGTATATATTTATACCGTTGAAGTAATGTGTGAAAACTTTACCGTGTTATCATTCAAAGGAAATGTGGCTTTAATAAAATAATCATAATCGCGCTTTTGTTTATAGAATAAAATTGGGCTTGCAATAAAATGCAGGCCCTTTTTTATTGTTAGAAATTGACACAAAGATTTGTTGTACATCAACATGGTGAGTGGAAATTAAAAATTCAAAATCGAAACTTATAATTAGAATATTTTTTTACTTTTTACTTTTAAATTTTTACTTGATAATTTATCCGGTTACTTTATTACAATTCAATACTGAAAGGCATTTCACTGATATTTTATTATAAATAAAATATTTCCATATATACAAAAACCAGTTGTACAGTTAAGAAAAAAATAATTCACAAATTTTAAACTTTTGCTTCCTTTTTATGCAATAAGTTAAGCCCAATTTCGTTTATATAATACCGTAACTTATTTAAAACAAACCCTATGAACACAACATTAAAAACACTGACGCTAATGTTATGCCTGTCATTTTGCAAACAAAATTTACAAGCACAAGACATCCATTTTTCACAAATATTTGAAACGCCAATTTTAAGAAATCCTTCACTGGCTGGATTATATAATGGGGATGTGCGTATTCAAACTGTGCATAGAAATCAATGGAACTCTGTAACAGATGCATATCAAACAACTTCTGTGAGTTGCGACTACAAGAAGCATGTTGGCACCGGTGACGATTACATCAGTTTTGGAGGCCAAGTTGTTTATGATAAAGCGGGCACGATTGCTTTAACAACAACACAAATTTTACCAGCAATTAATTACAACAAATCATTGAGTGATTTTAAAAATGTTTATTTATCATTAGGTTTCATGGGTGGCATAATACAGCGCAGACTAGATAGATCAAAAATAACAACAAATAGTCAATACGATGGCAATGGATTTAATGGGATTTTATCTGACGGAGAAACATTTTCGTCAAATGGTTTCAGCTATTTTGATGGAAGTGTGGGCATGAGTTTGAATTCGCAATTGGGTACAAAAGAAAATAATAATTTTTATGTGGGATTAGCGTATCATCATTTCAATCAATCTAAGAAAGCAAATTTCTACAATACGGCAAGTCAATCAGTGATTCCAAGATGGGTGTTGTCTTCTGGGGTACGTTACGAAATGACAAACAATTCATATTTCACCCTTCAAGCAGATTACAATAGACAAGGTACTTATCAAGAAATTGTAGGTGGTGCTATTTATTCAATGCGAATAGCACAAAATGAAGATGTAAAATATTTCTTTCATTGCGGAACATATATGAGATGGAGAGACGCTATCATTCCGGTTGCAAAAATAGAATTCCAACCTTTAGCGGTAGCCGTTAGTTATGATGCAAATATTTCTGCTTTAAAAACGGCTAGTAGAGGAAGAGGCGGCTTCGAGATTTCTCTCTCTTATCAAAAATTCAGAAAAACCAACAGCAGTTTGGATGCTGTAAGATGCCCAAAATTCTAACACAATTACTTTTAATAACCAACAGTTTTACCTTGACCAGGTTCTAACAAACAAATACTTTTGTTTTTATGGATTGTTTGGATAACAGGAGCCCTGCTTTATTGCGGGGCTTTCTTGTGTTTAAAATGTTTATTGTTTGTGGTTTGGTGTTTGGTGTTTGGCAACTTTTAAACCCTTAAACTATTAAACAAGCGAAGCGATTTAAACATTTTCACCAATCAACCCTTATCAGTTTTGTCCACTTGTCGCCACCAGCTTTTATTATTTTTTCTTAATTTGATGATTTGTAAAAATTGCTGACTAAATTGCATTAAAATTTTTAAAAAAAATTATGTCATTACAAATCGGAAACCAAGCACCTAGCTTCACTTTACATACTTCAATTAATGAAACAATCAGCTTGTCTGACTTTGCAGGAAATAAAATGGTTTTAATTTTATTTTTTCCACAAGCTTTCACCGGTATTTGTACTAAAGAACTTTGCGCAGTAAGAGATGATATCAGCCGTTATCAAACTTCTGATGCTCAAGTTTTAGGCATTTCAGTTGATTCCGTATTTACTTTAGCAAAATTTAAAGAAGAACAACAATTGAATTTTCCTTTATTGAGCGATTTTAACAAGGAAGTTTCTACAGCTTATCATACCATTTATGAATCATTTACAGGAATGAATATGAAAGGTGTAAGTAAAAGATCAGCTTTTTTAATTGACAAATCAGGTGTAATTCAATATGCAGAAGTATTAGAAAGCGCTGGAGACATTCCAAATTTTGATGCAATAAATGAATGTATTACCCGTTTAATGAATTAATAATTTCATGGGTTAATGTTTATTCTTTTAGGACGCATGGGTTACCCTTTTTATCTTAATCAATTATTTTGATAAAAATTTAACGGCTATTTCACGAAAGAAAATATTTTATTTTCCGTCTATTTGATTTAAATTCACTGAAAAATCGGTTTGTAGCTTTTGAAAAAAATAATTATCATATTGTCATTGTTTTTTTTTGGTGTTAACCTACATGGTTTCAGCCAAAATATACCTACAGAAACCTCAAGTAGTTCAAACCGCATTATAAAATTCTATCCCAATCCTGCTTCAGCATTTATCAATTTCGATTTCTTAAGAAGCTATGACGTTAATTACACACTTTTCATATTTAATTTCATGGGGAAAAAAATATTAGAAATCAAAAATACCCCTTCAAGAATCAACTTAAACCTTGTAGATTTTTACCGAGGAATTTATATTTATCAACTTAGGGATAAAAATGGCATCATAATGGAAACCGGAAAGTTTCAAGTGGTGAAATAATATTTTACGCATCATGTATTCCTTTTTTCGAATCTTTTTTTCTGTGTCAAATTGTCGGCAATTCTATTATTGGCAACATGTTTGACAACATTTGTTTTGCAACAATCAATATAAATTATTATGGAAGAAAACAAATTACCTTTTGAAGAGGAAGTGCCGAATTTATCAACCGATGAAGCGCCATTAGCTGATGATTCAGATTCAGTAGATTCAATTAAAAACAAAATGCAAGAAGAGAACGATGAATTAAGAGACAAATATGTCAGATTATTGGCGGAATTTGACAATTTCAAACGCCGTACAGCAAAAGAAAGGATCGAGCTTCACCAAACAGCTGGTAAAGAAATGATTATTGCTTTACTTGATGTTATGGACGATTGTGACAGGGCAGAAAATGAAATTAAAAAGTCGGAACCAAAAGAAAGCAATGAAGGAACTTTGTTGGTTTTTAATAAACTTCGAAATCTACTTCTACAAAAGGGTGTTCAAGAAATGGAAAGTTTAAACACAGAATTTGACCCTGAAAAACATGAAGCGATTTCCATTGTAGATACACCAGACGAAATGAAGGAAAAAGTTATAGAAGTGTTGCAAAAAGGTTATTATTTAAACGAAAAACTAATTCGGTTTGCTAAAGTAATAGTTGGCAAATAATTAAACTGAACCAATATCATGTCGAATAAAAGAGATTTTTACGAAATACTTGGCGTATCTAAAGGGTCTAGTCAAGATGAAATTAAAAAAGCTTACAGAAAAGTAGCGATGCAATATCATCCTGATAGAAATCCAGGTGACCAATCTGCTGAAGATAAATTTAAAGAAGCTGCTGAGGCATATGAAGTATTAAACGATGCGGATAAAAAAGCCCAATACGATCGTTTTGGGCATAATGCATTTGGACAAGGCAGATCTGGCGGTGGCGGATATAGTGGTGGCGGAATGAATATGGATGATATTTTTAGCCAATTTGGTGATGTATTTGGAGACGATGGTTTTAGCGGATTTTTTGGCGGTGGTGGGAGAAGCAGACGTGGCGGGCAATCGGGCGGAGCAAGAGGAAGTAATTTGCGGGTAAAGCTAAAATTGAATTTTGAGGAAATGGCAAAAGGTGCCAGTAAAACCATCAAAATTAAAAAATACATCAAATGCAATACGTGTACGGGAAGCGGCGCAAAAGATAAAAATAGTGTACAAACTTGCGGTACATGCAAAGGAAGTGGTCAAGTAAGAAGGGTTCAAAATACATTTTTAGGTCAAATGCAAACGGTAGCCACCTGCCCTACTTGTAATGGTGATGGTACTTCAATTACTGCAAAATGTGGCATTTGTAAAGGCGAAGGCAGGATTTATGGAGATGAAACCATCAACATTGATATTCCAGCTGGTGTTCAGGAAGGAATGCAACTCAGCTTAAGCGGAAAAGGAAATATTGGTGAACGTGGTGGAAGTTTTGGCGATTTAATTGTTCAAATTGAAGAAGAAACACATCCTCAATTACAAAGAGATGGTCTGAATGTAGCTTTTGATTTATACCTCTCTTTTCCAGATGTGGTTTTTGGCACACAAGTAGAAGTACCAACAATTGATGGAAGAGCGAAAATTAAAATACCACCAGGAACTCAAAGCGGAAAAATATTCAGACTAAAAGGAAAGGGTTTTCCTCAAGTGAATGGCTACGAAAAAGGAGATCAACTTATACATGTTAGTGTATGGACACCTCAAAATGTTTCGTCAGAAGAAAAATCAAGTTTGGAAAAATTGGCTCAATCAAAAAACTTTGAACCAAACCCTGAAAAAAATGAGAAATCATTTTTTGATAAAGTAAGGGAAATTTTTAGTTAGTTATACCATTTTGAATTACAATTTAGTCCACTATTTCATAGTATAATGCCGATTGGATAGCTGTTTGGGACAATTTCATTGGACCATTACAGAAATTACTTCATGATTAAAACCACGCTTCTACTGTTTAATTTAACTCTATTCAATAGTAGAATGAAAGTTAATAGAAAAGGAAAATACAGTTTGCATTATGTTCAATCTGTTTTCCTTTTTTTATTGCCATAAATTTTAGATGCTTTTTCAATCAGATTTAAAAACTCTTTTTGTAACCGATTGGTTTCATCGATACTAGAGTGAGCCAAACTTTTTATACTCCTCCATGATTTTTCTGGAAAATAATGAGATTGTTTTAATTTCAATGAAAACATGGTTATTGCAGTTGCCAATTTCAATGCTTTACCAATACTATCAAATGGCAGGTAATTGGGATTAGCTAAATAATGTAGTGCATGATTTGTATGCGCACTATTTATTGAATAACGCAAATCCATTTCGGCAATGCCAATGTTTGATTTTGAGTTGCATAGTTTAGTCAAGCTTTCTGTTGGAACAATTTCAAAAATCGCAAGCACATTGCTCCCACTTCCGATTTCTCCCCCTTGTAACAAATTTTTATTATCAACCAATGCTTCTTTTTTATTGTCAAAACCAATTAGACGATACGTTTTCACCAAATTGGAATTAAAACTTACATTCATAAACGCATCATCAGCCACTGCATAAAATGTTTGTGTAAGCTCTTTTACCAAAACCCTTTCTGCTTCCTGAATATCATCTAAATAAGCATAATTCCCATTGCCATTTTTAGCCAACGTTTGAAGTTTAGAGTCTTTTAAATTTCCCATGCCAACACCCAAACAAGTTAAGTAAACACCTGTTAATCTTTGTTTTGAAATGATTTCATCCAACGATTTTTCTGATGTTTCTCCAACATTAAAATCACCATCTGTAGCCAAAATCACTCGATTATTTCCACCTTTTATAAATGTTTTTTTTGCCAGTTGATACGCCATCCGAATTGCTGATTCTCCAGGAGTATCTCCATAAGCCTCCAACGTTTCTATAGATTCTAATATTTTTTTCTGGTTTTGTCCAGATGTAGGTTGAAGCCATATTTGAACATAACCACCATAAGTTACAATTGAAACAGTATCAATGGGTCTCAAGTTTTTTACAAATAATTGAAATGCCGCTTTTAGCAAGGGCAATCGATTGGGCATATCCATACTCCCTGATACATCAATTAAAAAAACAAAATTGCCAGGAGGTACATTTTCGAGGTCGATTTTTTTTGCACTTACATTAACAAACATCAATTTATTTTGGTCATTCCAAGGACAAGAAGTTAACTGTGATTGAACACTAAATAAACTGTCGCCACCAGGTGTATAATAACCGAGGTTGAAATAATTAACCAATTCTTCTGTACGAATTGCATCTGTGGGCACTTGGTTTCCCATTTTTAAAAACCGCCGCACATTACTGTAAGAAGCTTTATTTACATTCATTGAGAAGCCCGTATTCGGAAATGTTTTGGCATCAATTATATCATTTTCAACCAATTGAAAATACGTTTCATCTCCAGCCGCTAAAGCCCTAAAAGCTTCTCTACTTTGATCTTTTGTAATGGAAATTAATTTAGGCTGGCGCTTACTGATCGCATCGTCTGTTGACTTTAATTTTATCTTTTGCCAGATGTCTGTTTTAACCCCAATGGTAAGGGTTTCAAATCCATCTAAACTTATTGTAAGTGTATCGTAAAGTCGTTTTTCATCTATGCCAAAACTGCCTGTATTAGATTCCGAGTAATAGATTTTTCTTTCGCCATGCACAAATATTTTAGCATGAGGGAGGGGTTTATTTTTTTCGTCTTTAATTTCACCACGCAAATAATACTGCGCCTGTGCATGATTAACACACAAAAATGTTAGACAATAAACAATTGATTTTTTAAAAAACATGGGCACTATTTAAAGTACAGCATCAATTTTAAATATACCAATTATATTTTACTATTCTGTGATTTTTAGTTGATAAATATCTTTAAGATTTCTTCCCAAACCATCGTAATCTAACCCGTATCCAACCAAAAACTTATTGGGTACTTCAAATCCCAAATAATCCACTTTTATAGGATACAATAAAGCGTCTGGTTTGTGTAATAAAGACGCTATGCGAATGCTTGAAGGATTTTGATTTATAAGTTGTGGTAAAAATTCATGTAATGTTTTACCTGTATCTACAATATCTTCAATTAATATTACATCTCGATCTTTTAGTGATACATCTAATCCAATAGATGTGGTTACTTGGCCGGTGCTTTTAATTCCTTTGTATGAAGCCAATTTTATAAAACAAATTTCCGCTTCTATATTTAACGACTTAAATAAATCTGAACCAAACATAAACGACCCATTTAAAATAGCGATAAACAATGGACATTTACCAATATAATCAGTATTTATTTGATTGGCTAAACGCTCAACTTGAATAAGAATTTCTTCATGACTTAAAAAACCAATAAATGATTTATCATGGACTTGTATTGTTTTCATTTTTTATTTTGATATAATCAAACGCTGACCGATTTTCAATTTCATAGAATTTAAATTATTCCATTCTTTTAAATCGTCAACATCAACATTGTACTTTTTTGATATCGCTTGTAAATTTTCATTGGGTTTTACTTCATGATATTTGATTGATGGTTTCGAATTGGCAATAGTTGTTTGTTTTTTTTCTTCATCATCAACTATAACTTCTGATTTAAGCGACAAAATTCTACCCAGTCTTAATTCATCCGCTTCATTTAATCCATTAAATGCCATTAAATAACTAATTTGAATTCCCACATTTTGAGAAATATCGTAAACAGTTTCTCCTTTTTTTACTTTGTATGTTTTTGCAAGCGCTTCGATTCTTTTTCTTTGCAAATAAATCCATGATGATTTTTCAATGATGCCATCTTCATACAAATCATTATAATCAAGTAAATCTGCAAGGTCAATACCAAATTTTGTAGCGATTGCTAATAAAGAAATACCACTATCTACATAGATTGCATTCAACCCATTGTATGCTTTGGGTTTGATGTGCGAGGGAAAAATAAAATTTCCAATTTTTTCAACAGATTGATTTACAATTGATGAGTTATTCTTCTCCTTATTGATGGCATAAATGCTATAATCTGGAATTTCTTTTAATGTTTCTATTGTGAATTCATTGAGATTGTAAGCTTCAATTGTTTTTATCAATATTTGAGGATATCTCGGATTTGTAGCGTATCCTGCTTTTTTTAATCCATGCGCCCAAGCGCTATAATCTGAAGGGTCTAAACTAAAAAGAAACGCATAATGTGCTCGATTTCTTAAAAAATCGCTATGATCTATATAGCTTAAATATGCGCTATCATATTTTCTAAAACATTCGCCACTTTCATCATCATCGTGATAAACTTTTTCCCCAATCCATTCAACTTTACATTTTATACCAAAATGATTATTTGATTTTTTTACAAGTACGCTATTGCCACTCTCTGTTTCTAAAACGCCTTGTGCTAAAGTTATAGCTGCTGGAACTCCGGAACGAATCATTTCTTTAATGGCGAAATCTTTATAGCGTTCAATATACTGAGTCGTAGTTATTTTTTGAGCAATAACCACATTCATCATTAAAAAACTTAGAAATATTAAAAAAATTTTTTGCACGAATTATAATTTTCTAATTAACATTAATCCATCTCTAATGGGAATCATTACTAGTTCAACACGTAAATCGTTTGCTACATATTTATTAAATGCGTCAATTGCTTTTGCATTTTTTCCAGTTATATCCTCCGAAAAAACCTGACCATGAAAAAATACATTGTCTACTAAAATCCACCCACCCATTTTTAATCTGGGTAAAGTTAATTCGTAATAATCAATATAGCTTACTTTATCTGCATCAATAAAAACCAAATCCCATTCCTCATTCAATTGCTGAATGATGTCTATGGCATTTCCAATATGAATTGTAATCTGATTATTAACGCTAGATTTTTCAAAAAATTGCTTAGCTGTTTTTGCATCCTCTTCTCTAATTTCAATGGTATGCAGGTGACCGTCATTTGTTAACCCTTTACTTAAGCACAGTGCACTAAATCCTGTAAAACTCCCTATTTCCAATACTTTCGTGGGCTTGATCATTATACTAATCATTTCCAGAAATTTACCTTGCCATTTTCCACTAAGCATGTGCGCATGACCGTGATGTTGATTGGTATATGCTTCAATTTCTTGCAAAATAGAATCCTGACTACTGGTAAAATCAGTGCAATATTTTTCAGCCAAAGGATTCAGAATATCTATCAAATTAATTTATTTATACTTTTTTTTGAAATCATTAACAAACCTATAAAAGTTAAAACCCCGTTTATTAAAATTAATTCGTTTCCGATTTTATATCCATGAAAAATTTGCTCAGAAAATTTGGTTAATCCCAATTCGATATGCAATTTCTTTTCATACCATTCCGGGCTGCTCAACATATCAATAAACAAAGCAGATAAGGGAGCAGATAAACAAACAGGCCATATTTTTTTCCCATTTAGTGTTTTATTGGTTAGAATCCCAAATGCAAATAACCCGAGTAATGGGCCGTATGTTATCCCTGCAAATTTTAAAATAAAATCAATTATTAGTTTGTCATTTATTGCTTTAAAAATAAGTACCAAAATAAAAAATAAAATTGCAAAAGAAACATGCACTTTTAATCTTTTTGATTTTTTAACTTTTTCAGAGACATCACTTTGATTCATATTGAGGATATCTATACAAAAACAAGAGGTGAGTGAAGTAATGGCACCGTCTACACTTGGGAAGAGTGCAGAAATTAATGCAATGATAAAAAGAATTCCAATTGATCCACTAAAGGCATCACTCAATGCAATAGTTGGAAACAAATCATCTGGTTTATCGGTTGGCAAATTGGCTTGAGCTGCATATAAATAAAGTATTCCGCCTAAAAAAAGAAATAGAAAATTAACCAGCATTAAAACCGCGGTAAAACTCATCATATTTTTTTGAGCATCTTTTAAATTTTTTACACTGATGTTTTTCTGCATCATTTCTTGATCAAGTCCAGTCATTGCAATGGCAATAAACATTCCACCAATGATATGCTTTAAAAAATACGATCCGGATTTTATATCTGTATTAAAAATTCGGGAATAACCTTTTTGTTGCAAAGCGTTAAATGCACCAAAAACATCCAGATTTATCGCTTTTAAAATTACAATGGTACAAACTACCAACCCAAGTAACATGCCTGTAGTTTGAAGGGTATCCGTGTAAATAATAGTTTTTACGCCGCCTTCAAAAGTGTATAGCAAAATCAAAACAAGGATAACAAGCGCCGTTGCAATAAATGGGATGCCCATTTTATCCAAAATGAAAAGCTGTAAAATATTGATGACTAAATAAAGACGAGCAGTAGCGCCAACGGCACGAGAAACGATAAAAAATGTAGCGCCGACTTTATGTGCTTCTACACCAAATCGATTTTCGAGATAGGTGTAAATGCTGGTGAGGTTCATTTTGTAATATAAAGGCATCAATACAAAAGCAATAACCAAATAGCCCAACAAATAACCCAGCACAATTTGAAAATAGAAAAAATTTCCGCTGCCCACGCCACCGGGTACACTTACGAAAGTTACGCCACTTAATGAAGTGCCAATCATACCGAATGCCACCAACATCCAATTGCTGTTTTTATTGCCAATAAAAAAAGACTCGTTATTTGAACCACGTGACGTATACCAAGCAACAGTCAACAGCAAAACAAAATAACCAACAACAAAAGAAAACAAAACAATGGGTGACATCAAATAGGAGTTTAAATCAGAAAATAATATCGATGAAGTTAATCAAATTAGCTTTGAAAATGTCAACATTGAAATGTAATACGGTTATTTTCTGCCTTGAAAAAGCGCAATATTATATCCGGCTCTGATTATAGGGACAGACCTACCTAGATTATTTTTATATGGTGAATATGGCGAATTTGCTACATCCCATAAAATCGAAAAATAGTAGTACGATTTTTGTTCGGGGAAATCTTTTCCATTTGACATACCTCCACCTACTAAAAAACTATGGGCATCATATTTATATTTTTCAACCCCTACATCGCTTGATGTACCAAAAGGCATATACTTGGTTCTTAAAAAATTGAACTCATACTGAGCATGTGCAAATAAAAATTTTGCAGGAAACAACCTCACAAATGCGCCAGGACCGTATAGAGTTTGACGTAATCGATTCCCCTGCACACCTCCAAAATCTCTTTCCGTGATATAATTTATACTTGGGTTTATCGCAAAATCTACATATTTATTAAAGCTATAACCAATGTAAGGACCAATCCCCAGGTTAGTGAACGTGTTGCCAAATCCAGCATTCACCGTTCCACCAGTAAATACATTCTCCTTTTTAAAAAAACCAACCGACTCGTCATCTTGTGCAAAAAGATTTAAAGAACATAATAATAAAACAAAGAGAAAATATTTTTTATGCATGGTTTTTATTTTAGTAATACTATTTAAATTTAAGATTTCTATTTGAATATCTTACCGGCATTTAAAATGTTATTTGGATCAAATGCTTTTTTAATATTTTTCATAAGTGCCAATGTAACTTCAGGAAAAACAATATCCATGTACTCTTTTTGAATTAGCCCAATGCCATGTTCGCCACTTATAGTACCGCCTAGTGATTTCACCAAGGAAAATAAATCCCTCAAAATGGGAATAACCTCAGGGTTATTTAAACTGTAAATGCTGCCTGGTTTTTTTATGCGTACATGTAAGTTTCCGTCTCCGGCATGACCATAACAAACCACATTAAAATCATGTTTTTGTCCGAGCGCTTTCACCCCTCTAATAAGTGCCGGCAGTTCTGCTCTCGGAACAACGGTATCTTCTTCAATCGTATAACCATCAATCTTTACCGCTTCGGATACCCTTCTCCGTAACTTCCATAGTTCTGCTTTTTGTTGTGCATCATCGGCAAAGAAAACATCTCCACAATCAAAATCTGTGAGCAAGTTTGCAATCGCTTCCATTTCATTCATAAGTGTTTCCAAATGATTGCCGTCTAATTCAATAATTAAATGTGCTGCCATTTCATCTGTAACTGGCACTACCGAACTGTCTACAAACTTGCTTACAATTTTCAACGCATCTATCTCCACCAATTCTAATGCGCTTGGCGTAAAACCACCTCTGAATATGGCGCTTACCGCTTCTCCAGCTTTTTCAAGATTATTGAAAGGCACCAACATCAACAAATCATATTTTGGAAAAGGCAATAATTTCAAAACAATTTTTGTAACCAAGCCTAATGTGCCTTCGCTGCCCACAATCAATTGTGTAAGGTTGTAACCCGTTGAATTTTTAAGTACGTTTGCACCTGTCCAAATGATTTCTCCCGTTGGTAAAACCATCTCTAGATTTAAAACATAATCTTTAACTACACCATATTTAACGGCTTTAGGACCGCCACTGTTTTCGGCTATATTTCCACCAATAAAACAGCTGCCTTTACTACTAGGATCTGGCGGATAAAACAAACCTTTTTCTTTAACTGCATTTTGTAAAACTTCCGTAATTACACCAGGTTCTGTGGTTACTTGTAAATTTCTTTCATCGATTTCTAAAATAGCATTCATTCTTTCAAAAGAAATAACTACTCCTCCAAATTGAGGAAGCGCACCACCACTCAATCCTGTGCCTGCTCCTCTTGGCGTAACAGGAATTTTATTGAGGTTACAGATTTTCATCACCTTGCTGATTTCTTCAGCCGTTCTTGGTTTTATAATGATATCTGGAATAAAATGAAGGTTTTCGGTTTCATCATGGGCGTATTTATCCTTGCTTTCTGCATCAAAAAATACATTTTCCTTACCTAATATTTCTTCAAATTGAATGATTAAATCTGAATAATCTTGCATGGCTAATTTCTGTTTTCTAAAAAAAACAAATTTCGTATTTTTTAAGGAGTATCATTTGTTTGTTTTAAAAAATATTAAAAACTTGGGCAAAGTGCTTGACGATATGGCGTTTTGGGGTAAAAACCTTTCTTGATGAGGGAAATTTCGGCTGCGCCCATGGATTGATTATATGATTTTAAAGTAGAAATAGTTGCATCATAACTGAAATTGAATTGCATTGATTTGATTTGAAACCCCAATAAAGGAATAATCGCATCTTTATTTCTAAAATATACCCCTGAAATAAATTGGGTTTCGCCTCCCGAAATTAAATTGATTCGTGTAGATAAACCAAGTATAACTTGTGAAGCAGCAGCTTGATTGGTATAATAAATACTTGATTGTAATATGAGACTTTTGTTTATTTTAAGCATCGCGTTTGCAAATCCGATATGACGAATTGGAATGGTATTGCCACTTGTTGGATTTGAAAAAAAACTTTCTTTAGGTTTATTTACATGATGAATTGAATACCCTGCATTTAAATAAATATCTTCTTTGGGAAAATAGGCGTAATTGATACCCGCTTGCAAATCAAAATAATTTACTTGTGTGTTGGCAAACGTGACACTAGTTGGCAATGTAATGTCGAAAAAATGACCATTAAATTGATCTGGGAATTTCAAATTATTGGTTTTGATACTTTTGTTTGCCCATCCCAAATTAAATCCAGCACTTAACAAACTGCTATTTCCAAGCATTTGATGATACGCTAAAGATCCATATAACTTTGTTGATTTTAAATTGCCTTCTCCTGCTTCATCCGATAACAATAAAAAACCAACACCCATCCAGCCGTTTTCAAATTTATCTCTAAACAATTGCGCATCGCCAAAAACACTAATCGTTTTATAAGGCAACACCATTATATTACTAAATTGATTTCGTACATGCGCACCTATTCTATAATCTGCATCAGGAATAAAGCCAGTATTTGCAGGATTTGTGCTTAATGGAGAATTATAAAATTGTGAAAAATGAAGGTCTTGGGCGAAAGTAATATTAGTCATTGACAACCCAACAACAAACAACAATTGCATAAAAAAAATCGAACATTTTTTATGAACTTGATTACGATATGTGAATGTAGTTTTTTTCATTTTTATCTAATCAATGTAATATCTCCAGTTTTTCTAATTTTATTTCCATTGGTGAGTATGGCATCTATCGTGTATGCATAAACGTCCATTGGTTGTAATTTTCCTTTGAAATATCCATCCCATCCTTTATAAATATCATTAGATTGAAAAACCAATTGTCCCCATCTGTTATAAATTCTCCAATCTAATTTCCCAATACCAAATCCTTTGATTTTTATAATGGCATTTTGTCCAAATTTATCTGGTGTAAATGCATTGGGCACATCCAGAAGTGGATCAATTAATGCCGATGTTGTAAGCGAAAAAGTATCGGTACATCCATATTGATTTGTAGCAATTAATGAAGTATTAAAATTTCCAGTTGAAATATATTGATGTGCCGGATTGGGGGAAATCGCCGTAATATCATCACCAAAATTCCATAAGTAAGAAACAGCGCCAGAAGATTGATTGATGAAAATAGTTGGCGTATTGGTTAGTGGTGGATTAGGCTGCCAAGTAAAACTTGCATTTGGAATATCACGAACGATTATGGTGAAATAATCTGAAGTATCAATACGATTGCAAGTATTTGGATTTCTAGCAATGATTCTAACGGTGTATGTTCCTGGTGTTAAAAATAATTTTGTTGGATTTTCTACATTGGTTGTGGTACCATCGCTAAACTCCCATGTCACATCATTTGAAGTAGATTGATTTTGGAATAATGCAAGATATGGCGCACATCCTTCTGGAGCTGTGCTGAGTTTGGCTTCTACCAATGGATTTACGGCAAGCGTAATGGATTTTTTATCCGGACTGTTGCAAAAATTATTATCAATCAATGTGAGTGTAACGGTATAATTCCCAATGGCAGGATAAACATGATTCCCATTAAAAGATGTATCTGGAGCGGAACCATCACCATAATTCCATACAAAACTTTGCGCATTAAAATTTCCAAAAGTTGGGGAAGATAAATTATTAAAAGTGTAATTCAAACTCGAGCAAGGCAAAGATTTAATCGCAATGAAATCAAGTATAGCTTTATTGTTCCCAGCCTTTATTTTTAGATAGCTGGTATCTCGGATATTACATGTAGTTGAATCTTCTGCGATAATTCTAACTAAATAAGTACCAACGGAATTATAGGTTGTAAACGTGCTGAAATTTGGGGCGTTGATGGTATCTTTTTGTCCATTCCCAAAATCCCAATAAATCCTTTTTGCTTTTATTAAAGTATCTCTAAAATCAACACGAAAAGGCACGCAACCTGCGGTGTCATTAATAACAGCATTAATTGAAGATTGAATTCCGGAAACTACACCAGCAAAATTCATTTCAATTTTCACTGCGGCTTCGTTGCAATTTGAGCTGCCATTTATTCGTCTCCAAGCGCCTGATGTAGTAGGAAAAGTTGCACCACCATTGCAATTGGCACACAACGCCTGATAAATAATTCCATTTTCATCAAACCTACTGGTACCGCCATCTACGTGATCCCCAGTATTTCCTTTGTATTGCCCAAAATTAGACCCAAACAATAAAGCAGCTGCATTTTTCTTTAACACAAAAAAGTAGAAATCTTCGCCATCGGGAGCACCAACCGTGGTTAATGGATTTAATAATGGAAGTCCGAGTGTGGTTCCTGTAGTATAATTTTTGTACACGTTAATACCGCCACCCCAACCTGAAACGTATACATTTTCGCAGCGATCAACCAGAAATCCAATAGGTGAAATGTTGGGTGCCAAAGTACCGTTTCCAAAAATGGTTGAATATACAAAATTGGACAAGTCGGGTTTTAATTTGCAAATAAATTGTGCGCTATTGGCAATGCTATAAGGCGCATTTATTACAGGCCAATTTCCTGTGGTAGTTCCCATTACATAAGGATAACCAAGCTTATCAAATTTTAGTCCGTAAATCAAATCCGTTCCAGATGTGCCTAAATAAGTTGTTTTTAAAATGCTTGAATAATTAGTTGCCAACTGCACCACAAACCCATCTGAAATACCGCCTTTAAAATTGGGATACAAACTACCTGTTTTATTACCTGGAAGATTAGTGCTTGTTGTACCACCTGCAACACACAAATTATTTGTAATTGGATTAATGCTGGCAACAAAACAAGCATCATCACCTGTACCTCCAAAAAAACTACCGAATAAATAACTTGATAAATCTGGATTAAATTTCAAAATCAAACCATCTTGTAACCCTCCTCCAAAAGCATTATTAGTATTTAATGACGCTCCAATTGTAGGAAAATTATTTGATTGAGTACAAGATGCCAAAACAATATTATTGTCTTTGTCAATGATTACTTCGCTCCTTGCATCATCTCCATAATTTCTTCTTAAACGATCAGCGCCATCAGGGGATTCATACTTTGAGCGAATATTAACGCCATCATTATTTGAGCCACCTATTTTTATTGATCCAATTAATGCGGTACCAGAAGCATTAAATTTTGTTAATACAATATCATTATTTCCACCTGGACCAATCAAAGGTTTTGTAGTTGGATAATTAGTTGAAAAAGATCTTCCAGCAACGATTAAATTTCCTTCAGCATCTACAATCATACTATGCGGTTGTTCATTACCGTTACCTCCAAGATAAGTGGCATAAACCCGATTGGTACCATTTGAATTAAATTTAAAAATGGCAATATCATGTCCATCCAAAACACCTTCCATAACACCGCCTAAATACGTAGTTTGAAATGCACCAGTTGACGTCAAATATCCATTTCCAAATGCAATTCCTCCCGCATAAAAACTACCATCTGGACCAGGCGTAGCCGTGTATCCCCAATTGTCTACAGCACTTCCGGTAAATGAAGAAAAAATGATTGCCGGATCTATGATTAATATTTTTGAAGGGTCGTAATCTTTTAATTTAAACCCAACTATATTGTTGTGAACTGAAAAATTACAGGTTACTACATCACGAATTCCTGATAGATTTGTTTGATAGCTATACGGATACAATTCTTTCACAGAACCTGCTGCCGTTTGAATTATTAACGATTTTTGTTGCACGTACACTTTTTCTGTACCATCATATTGCATCAATATTTTTGAAGGATCACCACCAGGATAAACAATGAAATCGTATTTCAAATTTTCACCTTCATTATAATAACGTACATCAATATTGGGGTATATATTTTTATAAGTAACGGATTGATATATTTTGCAAGCAGAAGCCCATTTTGAACGGTCATTTCCTAAAAAATAATTGTTGTACGTGTTTGTTGATTTCTCCGGTTTTATTTGTGCATTTTCAGATGCGCCTAAAAGCGAAACCCGGTAAACAGCAGAATGTAAAGTAAGTTTATCATTCAGATCCACAACGCTGTCTTTGTGGCCATGAACATAATAGGAAAGTTTTTGCCAGTCATCCTGATTGTGAAGCAATACTGAAAAACCATTTTTTTCGAGGAAAAAAGCGCCATTTTTAAAATCGCCTTTGTATTTCACCGCGTCATTCCATTGACCTTTATTTTCAACAAATTCGATTTGAGCTTGACTGTTTAGCCAAATAAAAAAAGCAAACAGAAAAGTTGATATTTTAGGCAAATTAGACAAGGCGAGTTATTTTATACAAAGTACAAATTAAGAATCAATAATAAAACAACTTTAATATTGAAAAGTTTAAATTCTTCAATTTTAACGAAATGAAAAATTCTACGAAATTTTACTCCATTGTGTTTTAGATTTTTGCAGTTGTAAATAATTTTTAATTACTTGGTTTTCAGGAGTGTTCAACTCAAAATCTTTCTCTAAAATATTGGCTACCGAATCTCTAGCGGCTTCAAGTATATTTTTATCCGTTACAATGTTTGCCAATTTAAATAGAAGCGCACCACTTTGTCGGGTTCCTTCCATTTCTCCGGGACCACGAATCTCCAAATCTTTTTCCGCTATCTTAAATCCATCATTGGTTTCTGTCATTATTTTCATTCTTTCTCTTGCATCGGCGGAAAGTTTATTCCCAGTAATTAAAACACAATAACTTTTTTCCGCACCTCTCCCTACTCTTCCTCTAAGTTGATGTAATTGCGACAATCCAAATTTCTCCGAGCTTTCAATAACCATAACGCTTGCGTTAGGCACATTAACCCCTACTTCAATAACTGTTGTTCCTACCAAAATATGCGTATCTCCTGTTACGAATTTAATCATATTCGACTCTTTCAAATCCGGAGTTTGTTTTCCATGAACCATACTAATCCAATATTTCGGCTCAGGGAAAAAAGATTTCACTTCTTCGAATCCTTTCATTAAATTTTCATAATCCATTTTACTACTTTCTTCTATCAATGGATAAATGACGTATGCCTGTCTGCCAAGTTTCAACTGTTCTTTTATAAAGTCCATCACTTGTGGCCTTCCGTTTTCAAATCGATGAACGGTAGTGATGGGTTGTCTTCCAGGTGGCAATTCATCGATTATACTATAATCCAAATCACCATAAGCCGTTAATGCCAATGTACGGGGAATAGGTGTAGCCGTCATCACCAACACATGTGGCGGAATACTGTTCTTTTTCCAAATTTTCGCCCTTTGAGCCACACCAAATTTATGTTGTTCATCTACAACAGCATATCCTAAATTTTTAAAAATTACTTTATCTTCAATAACGGCATGTGTACCAATTAATATTTGCACAGCTCCATCTGCACAGCCAGCTAATATTGGCTTTCTATTTTTCGCTTTTGTTGAACCGGTAAGCAATTGAACGTTTATATCGATATTTTTCAATTGTTCTTTTATGGTATTAAAATGTTGTTGTGCCAAGATTTCAGTTGGTGCCATGAGCACACTTTGGAAGTTGTTATCAGCGGCTATCAACATCGATAATAAGGCAACCATTGTTTTTCCACTTCCAACATCCCCTTGTAACAATCGGTTCATTTGGCGCGCACTAGCCGTATCTTTTCTGATTTCTTTTAATACTCTTTTTTGTGCACCGGTTAATTGAAAAGGCATTTCGTTTTCGTAAAAATTTGTAAACAATTCGCCAACTTTTTCAAAAACCAAACCACGGCTAAATTGTTGTCGACCAAGCTTAATCAATTGAATAGAAAATTGCGCAAAAAAAAGCTCTTCGAACTTCAACCTACGCGTAGCCTGATGAAAATTAGACATGTTGGTAGGAAGATGGATTTGCTGATAAGCTTGAAATCGACCAATCAATTTATACTGTTGTAAAATATTTTCTGGAAGGTTTTCAAAAACGTCTTTTTCTGAAATTTGTTTAAATAATTCTTGAGTTAGATTACCAATTGCTTTTGCATGTAATCCTTTTGCCTTAAGCTTTTCAGTTGTGGGATAGATGGGTTCTAAATAAGATTTTCCAGTTGCATTTTGTGTAGTGTACACTTCCAAATCCGGATGTGCAATTTGTGGCTTTCCCATAAAAAACCCAACCTTCCCAAAAATCAAATATGCTTTTCCAACTTGTAATAGTTTTTCTACCCAGCCAATTCCTTGAAACCAAACCAATTCAATAATTCCCGTTTGATCTTTTAAATGTGCAACCAATCTTTTACTTCGTTGTGTACCAAGGATTTCAAAATCCAAAAGTATTCCTGCAACCTGTGCGTATTCGGTATTATGATTTAAACTTACAATGGTGTCAACATGGGTTTTATCGATATGCCGGTGGGGAAAATGTTCCAGTAAATCTTTAAACGTAAAGATGTGTAATTCTTTACGCAACAAATCACCTTTGAAGGTAGTAACCCCTTTTAGATATTCTATGGGTGAAGATAATATGTTTGAATTTGCTGAAATAAGAATTGACTTTATTTACAAAGGTATTGAAGCAAACCAATTAATTATAATTGCAATTTCTATTTTTTGTTGAAATGATTTCTACGTTTTGAATGATGATTTGAATGACTTGTTGACCTTTCGGGTGTTTCTCCCAATTCTTTAGGTACTTCACCTTTGGGAACTTCATATCCCAATAATTGTTCAATAACGGTAAGCTTTTTTTGTTCAGCTACATTTACAAGTGTATATGCAGAGCCTTTGGCTCTCGCGCGCGCAGTTCTACCAATACGATGTACATAATCTTCCCCATCATGTGGCACATCAAAATTGATCACCAATTCAATATTATCAATATCAATTCCTCGGCTTAAAATATCTGTAGCTATTAGAATAGGCAGTCTGCCACTTCTAAAATCACTAAGTACAGATTCCCGTTTATCTTGATCTAAATCACTATGAATTTCATCTGCTTTAAAAGACAATCGTTTCAACTCTTTGGTCAATTGTTTTACACTGAGTTTGCTGCTACAGAAAATCAATGTATTGTCGAAATTGGTTTGTTTAAGTAAAAAAGAAACGAGCGGAATTTTTTGAGGCTCGTAAATTAAATACACCAACTGATTGATTTTTTCTGGTGGTTTAGAAATGGCAATATTGATTTCAATGGGTTGATGTAAAATAGATTTGGCTAACGTGCGGATTTTGGGTGGCATGGTAGCTGAAAACAAAAGATTCTGACGTTTTTGTGGTAAATGTTTAATCACAAACATAATATCGTCATAAAAGCCCATATCCAACATTCTATCTGCTTCATCTAACACCAAATATTTTAAATCCTGCAATTTTACATAGCCCATTTTTATATGAGAAAGCATTTTCCCTGGCGTGCAAACCACAATATCAGCACCCATACTTAATGCTTTTTTTTCTTGTATAAACGCATTTCCATCTCCACCACCATAAACAGCGATTGAACTGATACCTGCGAAATAACCAAAACCTTCTAAATGTTGTGCTATTTGAATCGCAAGTTCACGGGTTGGCACAATGACCAAAGCTGTAATTGAATTGGTTGTGAGCGGTGTGGTTAGAATATTTTGAATCAAGGGCAATAAAAAAGCAGCCGTTTTTCCTGTTCCGGTTTGAGCAGCAGCGATAATGTCTTTACCAGCCAAAATATGTGGAATTACTTCTTGTTGAACAGGTGTAGCTTCTTCGTATCCAGCAGCATCTATCCCTTCCATCAAACGATTGTCGAAATTAAAATCTAAAAATTTCAAATGATTATTTTTTGAACGAAGTTAAACAATAATATCCTTGATTCTTAAACCATGTTGAAATGCATTATAGTCAGCTATTTAATGGTATAGTGTCGATTGGATAGCTGTTTGGGACAATTTCGTCGGGCAATTGCAGATATCAGTTCGGTATTAAACGTATCTTGCAATAAAAAATAAGATGATTAAAGTAGGTACATACAATCAAATGAAAGTTTTAAGGGCTGTAGAGTTTGGCGTGTATTTAGATGATGGAAATGAAGGCATTTTATTACCCAAAAGATTTGTGCCCACTAACTTAAAACCAGGCGACGAAATTGAAGTATTTATTTATCATGATGGTGATGAAAGGTTGATTGCTACTACTCAAAAGCCAAAAGGAATACTTGGCGATATTGTAAAATTAGCCGTTGTAAGTATAAATGCACAGGGTGCGTTTTTAGATTGGGGACTTATGAAAGATATATTCGTACCTATTTCTCAGCAACAACAGAAAATGATTCCCAAAGGTGAGTATTTGGTAAAAATTGTATTGGATGAACAAACAGGACGTATTGCAGCTACGGAAAGAATTGAACGTTTTTTAAGCAATGAAAACTTAACGGTTTCTGAACTTGAAGAAGTGGATTTGTTGGTGTATAGAAGAACCGATATTGGATATGTAGTCATCATCAATAACATACATACAGGCGTTTTACATCACAATGAAATTTATAGAAACATCACGTCTGGCGATTCTTTTAAAGGTTTCGTAAAAAAAATACACCCAAAAGAAAACAAAATAGATGTCGCTGTTGGAAAATCTGGATACAAGAGAGTAGAAGATGAAACGAGTAAAATCCTTCGTTTATTAAACGAGAACAATGGCTTTCTTCCTTACAACGACAAAAGCAATCCGGATGACATTTATGCTGTTTTTGAAATGAGTAAAAAGACGTTCAAAATGACCATTGGAAATCTGTATAAAAAAAGAATGATCAATATTGATGAAAAGGGAATTTGGATTGTTAAGGAAGTATAAAATGAATTAAGAAGGCAATCAGTAAAATCAACATTTTAATAGTACTCTAACAATACAATTTTCCCAAAATCGTTTAATATCCCTTCGTCCACAAATTCAATATCTCCACCACTTTCAATTACCTTTTCAATAATATCATCTACAGCGTCTTTGATGAAAAAATTGCTGGTTAAAGAATT
This sequence comes from Chitinophagaceae bacterium, assembly GCA_009885535.1. Taxonomy (GTDB): domain Bacteria; phylum Bacteroidota; class Bacteroidia; order Chitinophagales; family Chitinophagaceae; genus Ferruginibacter. Next base: position 34,427 of record VFKL01000078.1, read on the forward strand.
TTCCTTTTTATAAATCACTTCTTTATTAGCGCCATGTTCAGCAGGGAAATAAAAATTCTTTTCTACAATAAGCAAGCGACCTCGGTTTTGAACAGATGCTTTCCATACTTCATTAATGCCAACCGCTAATTTCTTTTTGCCATACGCATCATCAATCAAACCCATTAATCTTTTCTGATGAATGATTTTCCAATTTTTAATGTAGGGTTTCATTACCTCTTGAAATTCGAATTCTGATTTCTCTTCAAAATTTCCATGAATGTAATCAATTACATGCTGCGTGTTATGGGTAATGGATTTAAATTGTCCGAGTGTTTTTGGTGTACCCATAACAAAAATAGGTAGCTTATAGGTTTTCAATAAAATAGACAACCCATTGTCAGTATGCATCAGAAATTTATTGATTAAAATTTCTTTTCGCTTTTTTTCGTCGCTAAAATTGGCCACGCTTTCGGAAATATCATTTTTATACGCATCAATATTATCAGGCATGTTAGAGGTTATACGAATAAACTTAGTAGTATTTCCTAAATATATTTTTGTCCATTTATTGCTCAATACCACCAATAAATATTTATGAATTTCTTTTTTACTATAAATCAAATCTCTGATTTCAAATGAATCGTCGATAATGATTTTTTCTTCAACAGGAATATCGAGGTAATAAATTTTTTCAATTAATGGAGATATGAAAATGGCTACAGATTTCTTATGTGTATTATAATTTAAACCATCTAATATTAGGTTCAGTTTATTTAAAACAGGCAAATACTTATCTTCTGGATAATTCAATTCCAATTCTTTCTCCATTTTATTTTTAGCCATTTTAAGTTTATAATCCAACTCTTTCTTCAAACCGATTTTTGGCTCAAATGGCATTATAATTGAAATACAAGGCAAATACTTTGGCGAATTTAATACTGCTTCAAAAGAATCTTTAAGTTGCGTTTCCATAATTTTTAATTTTTAGTTAGAAAATACATTTAGATTAATTCTTTGCCTTTTAATTGTATTGAAATAAATATGATTAAAGTACCTATTGTTAAAATAATTACATCAATCCATCGTGATGATTCAATTAAAATAAACTGTGTTACAATCCAAATTATCAATAAAACACCTCCCGCTATTGACCAATTAAATTTTGATTTATGGTTTATAAAAAGATAAAATATAGCTATGGTATTGCTAATTCCTACGGTTAAAAACAATAATAACCCAGGCATTCTAAAGTCTTTAAATGATGTAGTTTTTAAAATAGCTATGTTGGAGTTAATCATTGTTCCGTCCGGTACAGACATCATCATAAATCCTATCATTAATGACAAGACGCATACAGTGGAAGAAAGTATAATTAATGTTGTTTTCATAAGACAATTAAAAATTTAAAAGTCGAAATTTTAAAAACCTAAATTGCGTTTTTTAACCAGCATCCAGTATTTAGTATCCAACTTCCCCTCAACAACAATCTTGAAATTCAAGATCATTTTTTACCAATTGATTAATTTGGCGTATATACGTTCCTGTTAATTCCCCATATGCAATAATATGATTGCTAATTTCTCGCTTCAACATTAATTTTTTTGTCTTGATTGGCAACTCTATGAAACAGTCTAAAGCATAAATTTTAAAAACATATTTATGTACGCCATTTATTGGACAAGGTCCACAATAAGTATTTTTAGCGAAATCATTTACACCACTAATACCCTGTTTTGTATTTTCTCGAATGTTATGTGTTGTAGGAATATTCCAAACAATCCAATGAGTCCATGTATCAATTGGCGCGTCAGGATCTTCAACAATAATGACTAAGCTAACAGCATTGTTGGGAATAAACGCCAAATCAATTGGCGGGTTTACATTTGAACCGTCACAAGTGTATTTAATTGGAATTGCATTTCCCTCTTCGAAAGCTTTACTTGTAACATAAAGTTTTTTAATCGATTTTTCAATTAATGTTTTTACCATAAAAAATGTTTTAAGTGATGATTCAAAATAAACGATTCGTATAAAATATGAAAATGACCTAAAACAAAGTGTCGTATGATTAAAGTCATTCAAATAGATTTATCAGAGATATATTTTCGGGAACTAAAACAAAATAATTATGCAAAATATCAATACACTACATCAGCTTTTAGAAGATGATATGAGAAAATTTATAGTAGCTGAAAAGACGCTACAGCATACTATTCCATTATGGATTAAACTCGTTAATTCAGTGAAATTGAAAACCATTCTTTTAAAATATTTCGATCAAATTAAAGACCATGTAACACAAATGGATAAATATTTTGAATCCGAAGAATTACAATTTGTTTACAACAATCATAAAGTAATGTCAACATTGGTTTCAGATTCGGAAGAACGAATATTGCGGTGTGAGGATTTTACAGTGAAAGATGCTTGTATATTATCCTGTATTCAAAACATCAATCACTATAAAATTGGTTGTTATGGAACAGCAGCTGCCTTTTCTAATGTATTGGGAAAGTCAAATATTGGCATGTTATTCCATCAATTTGAAGTCAATGAAAAACAAATCGATGATCGTTTAAGTCAATTGGCCGAATACGAAATCAACAACCAAGCGATTATGCATTTGCCGTCAAATAAATAAAGTAATTAAAATCATTTTTAAAAGTAATTAAAATCATTTTTAAAAATTACAAAATATAATTCCTTTGATTTAAACAAAATTATAAATCATTAAAATCAAAAAGACATGAAGACAGACATTGAAATTCAAAAAGACGTAGTTGAACAATTGAAATGGGAACCATTTTTAAATGCAGCTCAAATTGGAGTTGCGGTTAAAGATGGCATTGTAACCTTATCTGGACAGGTGGATGCTTATTCAAAAAAAGTATTGGCTGAAAAAACAGTAAAAAAAGTTATTGGTGTTAAAGCAATTGCTGAAGACATTCAAGTTGGATTGTCGCCAGCATACAAAAAAACAGATACGGAAATCGCTGTAGCAGTTGTAAATGCAATTAAGTGGCATACCATGATTCCAGATGAAAAGATTAAAGTGAGTGTAGAAGATGGCAATGTAAAATTGGAAGGAGAAGTTGAATGGGAATACCAAAGAAATCAAGCAAAAACATCAGTAGAAAATCTAATTGGCGTTCGATTTGTAACTAACCTAGTTGCAGTAAAGCCAAAAATTACTCCCTATGAATTACAATTAAAAATCAATGCAAGTTTTCAACGAAGTGCAAATATTGACGCTTCTAAAATCACAGCAGAAGTAATTGGAAGCAGGGTTATTTTAAGGGGAAAAGTGAGGTCGTTTGCAGAAAGAGAAGATGCTGAAAATGCAGTATGGTCTGCACCTGGAGTCATTATGGTAGAAAACAAACTGGTTATTGAAGAACCAGAATATGCATTCGAAGATTAAAAATATATAACATTGATTTTGAAATCCCGTTGTAAAAAACGGGATTTTTTTTATTTACAATCAACCTTTTTTACGAAGCATTTCGTTTAAAAATTCATTACAATGAAACTTCACACTGATGTGATCTTGTTCCATTTTTTTAAATTCAAGTGTAATTTCTTTTTGTTTTTGTTCTATTGATTTAGTAACCATTTTATCCACCATTAAAATATCAAATTCCGTTAAAACCTTTTTCTGTTCGAAAATAATATTCCTTAAAACTTCAAATTTATTTCTTGTGTTTTCTAATATAAGTTGATGTACGTCTGCTTTTGAGGCAATATCAACTATAGAATTTCTTTCAACAATTTCTTTCAATCTAAATGATAAATTTGAAAGCTCGGTCATGTAAAATGAAATAGAATGTAACCAAGCATTAAGTTCATCATCATAAAAAGCAGTGATTTTTTTAGACATATTAATATTGATTTTTTATTAATGAAAAATGAAAATGAGAAAAGCATATGTGTAAATAAAATAAAAATGAGAAGACAATAAGATGATGAGCATTAGAAAAAGGAAAACATTAATCATGAAAATAAATAGCAATACTTTTTATTTTTAAACAAATAACCTAAAAAAAATATTATGAAAAAAAGCGACCAAACTGCAGAAAAAAATAATGTTTATCCAGGCACTTTTGTTCGCCAAAATAATATGGATAAATTAAAGGATGAATTTTTAAAAGACAAAAACAAAATAACTAAAAAACCTCAGGTTAATTTAATTGAGTCGAATCATGCGATTTTAATAGAAATGGCCATACCTGGTGTAAAGCGTGAAGATTTTTTAATTGAAGTTAAAGATGATATACTTACCGTACACGTGTTGCATGAAGACGCTAGTAAAGATTTCGTAGCATTTTCCATGCATGAATTTGATTGCAATAAATACAAGCGAAGCATACAGCTTCCACCAAATGCGGATTATGCATTTGTGAGTGCAAAATATAATGATGGATTATTAACCATTTACATTCCAAAAACTAATGAACCTTTCATAAATCAACAAAATACAATTATCGTTTATTAAAATTGATCAATGTCATTTACATTTTATCATGAATATACAATTGACGAAAAATTCAGAAAAAAAGTGGCGTATTTCTGTATGGAATTTGCATTAGATCAACCATTAAAAACCTATGCTGGAGGCTTGGGATTTTTGGCAGGTTCTTTTATGAAAAGTGCATACGAACTAAATCAAAATATTGTAGGTATTGGAATATTATGGAAATATGGATACTACAATCAAACCAGAAAACAAGATCAAACAATGGATGTTTTGTTTGAAGAAAAAAAATACGGATTTTTGATAGACACCAAAATTAAATTCAAAGTTACGGTTGCATGTAAAGAGGTTTGGGTTAACGCATTTTTTTTACCTTCTCATGTTTTTAAATCAGCACCAATTTTTTTCCTTTCAACAGATTTACCCGAAAATGATTATTTATCAAAAACAATTTGTCATAAATTATACGATTCAAATCCTGAAACATCAATAGCGGCATCTATTTTACTTGGCGCTGGCGGGTCTAAACTTTTGAGTTTGATAAACTGGGAACCAGAAATTTACCATATGAACGAATCCCATGCGCTCCCAATTGGATTTTACCTGCTAAATAAATTCAAAGAAATCAACCTTGTAAAAGAAAAGTTAGTTTATACAAATCACACCGCTGAAGAAGGTGCAAATAAAATTTCGAGTATTGCACTACTTGAAAAAATGAGTTATTTCTGTGGACTCTCAACTGATTTTATAAAATCTAATTTTTCAAACGACAAAAGCAATTTAAACCATACTTATGTTGCATTGATGCTTTCTGGAAAAGCAAATGCCGTATCTGAATTACACAAAAATAAGTTGTTGACCATTTGGGAAAAGTACAACAATATTTGTCCAATACATGCCATAACGAATGCGCAAAATTTTAAATTTTGGCAAAAAGAATGCCTGTATAAAACAATTGAAAAAAATGATATCAATCAATTTGAAATTGAAAAGAAAAAATGCAAAAAAGAACTTTTTGAAATCGTAGCAGATCAATGTGGCGAAATTTATGATGAAAATATTTGCACATTGGTTTTTGCTAAAAGATTTGCAGCTTATAAACGTCCCGATTTACTATTGTATGATATAGATCGATTTTTAAAATTGATCACAAATTCAAAATATCCAGTACAAATCATTTGGGCTGGAAAACCTTATCCTATGGATTATTTTGGAATTGGCGTATTTGATAAAATTGTAAACGTTTGTAAATCACACAACAATTGCGCTATCCTTGTTGGCTATGAAATTAGTTTGTCGAAAAGCTTAAAATCAGGTTCAGACATTTGGCTAAATACCCCTCGAATTGGGCATGAAGCATCCGGTACAAGTGGAATGTCGGCATCTATGAATGGCGCTATTAATGTTGGAATTCAAGATGGCTGGTTTCCTGAATTTGCAAAAAATGAAGAAAATAGTTTTGTAATTAAGGCTTGTGAAAATAGTTTGCAAGATATTTTGCAGGATGAAAAAGATGCAGAAAATCTGTATACAATTTTAGAAAATGAAGCGATTCCGTTGTATTACGAAAATCGAGAAAAATGGTTTGAGATAACAAAAAAAAGCATGCTTAATATCATACCCAACTTTGATAGCAACAGAATGGCAATAGAATATTACGAGACATTATATTCAAAATAAATGAAAAAGAATGCTCCATTTGCACCAACGAAATTAAATACTGCGAAATTAATTAATGGAGGGAAAATGTATTTTGATACAGTAATAGATTTAATTCGAAATGCTAAGTCAATCATTTTTTTACAAACGTATATCTTAAAAGATGACGAAACGGGAAAAATGATTGCAGACGAATTAAAATGTGCTGCCAAAAGAAATGTAAATGTTTATATTTTACTAGATGGTTTCGCCTCTGGTAATTTGCAGCAATCATTTATTAACGATCTAACATCAGCAGGAATTGAGTTGCTATTTTTCAAACCTATTTTTAAAAATAATCATATTTATTTTAGTAGACGATTGCACCATAAAATTATAGTTGTAGATGGAAAATTTACATTAATTGGCGGGTTGAATATTGCAAACAGATATAACGAAATCAACAATCTTAAAGCCTGGCTTGATTTTGCAGTGCTAATTGAAGGAGAGTCATCATTTCAAGTAGAAAACTATTGTAATCAAGTAAGATTAAAAACAACCAACAAAAAAGATGAAATCAAAACAAACGTTGAATTTGATTTCAATGATATCCCATTAGAAGATCAATGCACCATTAAAATCAGAAGAAACGATTGGCTAATGCATTTGAATGAAATATCATCAAATTACATTGAATTATTACGCAATTCGAAAAATGAGATTTTGATACTTTGTAGTTATTTTATTCCTGGAAATGTTTTAAGAAGATCTATGGCTAACGCATCAAGAAGAGGTGTAAAAATAACTGTAATTACTGCAAGTCAATCTGATGTGCCTTTAACTAAACCTGCTGAAAGATGGCTTTACGATTGGTTGTTAAGAAATAACATAAAAATTTATGAGTATCAAAATAATGTGCTTCACGGTAAGTTAGCAGTTAGTGATCAAACGGCGGTTACTATTGGATCTTACAATATTAATAATTTAAGCACGTATGTTTGTTTGGAGTTAAATGCAGAAATAATAAATGTATCATTTGCTAAAAATGTACAAAATACTTTGCAAAATATTATAGAGAAAGAATGCATTGAAGTGAGTTCAATTTCTCATCATCACCAAAAAAATATGTTGAATCAATTTTTCAGATGGTGTAGTTATCAAACGTTAAGATTTGTGTTATTGATATTCACATTCAATTTAAAGCGTGAAAATTAGTTACCCAATATTCTATTAAAAAAGAAAATAGTTTCATTTAAATTCCATGATTGAAAACGTCCACGTTGAACAACTAATTTATTTTCATCTGGATGTTGAATGAAATAATGAAACACAAAATCGCTACTGGGATTACGCCAACCTAAAACCTGACCAAATCTCAAATCATTAAATATTAAGGTGTTATTTAATTTTTTTATGGTGTAAAAATTTTCGGAGAATCTAATTAATTTTTGTAGAGCTTCATAATTATCAACGCTATCAATATAAAATGAGTTTTGTTCAAATCGAGAAAAATGAATTGAATCCGAATGGTCTAAAATGGAATAGTAGCCAATATCAAAAGCATTCTTTTTTTTCACAACGATATACCAAAGGAAATTTTGAAATGGGGCTGGAGTAGTGAAATATGAAATAGATTTTTCTGAAGAATATGTCATGGATTTTTCTACTTTATAATCAACAACCAATTTATTAAATATGCCAAACAAAACATACAACATGGGCGTAAATAATCCTAATTTCCACCAACGACTTCTGTGTAAATGATATGCATTCAAATAAATTAAGAACGCAAAAGAAACCAAAGGCATTATGGAGAAAAAAGGATCTGCTACATAAATAATATTGAATGAAAAGCGTTTGTGGCTAAAGGGTTCAAGCCAACCAATGCCATAATTATTAAAAGAATCTAATAATAAATGAATTGAAATTTCAACTAAAAAGAAAACAATCCATTTGGAAAATCTAATATTATGCGGTTGATGTACTTTATCTGCAATTAATGCAAAAATGGGAACCAATAACATCATAAAAAAAATGGAATGCGTAAAGCCTCGATGTGCAAGCAATGCGGATGGAACATCCATCCATAAGTTGGCAATAAAATCAATATCAGGAATACTTTGCGCTAGTGCACCCCAAAACATTGCTTTTTTTCCAAACCCTTTTTCAAAAAATGCTTCACCTACACAAGCACCCAATGCAATATGTGTGAATGAATCCATTTTTAAATTTTATTTATTACTTGTTGTGTGCAATAAACAATGGCATTTCAAATGCATTAACCAACGCATCTGCCATACTAGATTTGAACCATCTCGATATCATAGATCTTCTGTAAGCACCAATTACAGTAACAAAACTTAATGGTTCTTTCTGAAGATGGTTTATAATTTCAACTTCTGATATCCCTTTTAAAACGGTAAAACTAATATTTGAAAAATGTCTTTTCATTAATTCTTTGAGCAGTTTATTTTCGGGGAGATGTGAATTTTCATCCATCGGTTTTATAGAAATCACTTCAACAGGCATGTTGATGTGTGGCGACATTAAGTACGCAAACATTTTTAAAGCATACACTGAATTAGATTTCCCATCAAACAAAAAAATTACTTTTTGAAATTCCTTAAATGTATCGGGAGTTAAAAAAACAGGACACTGCGAATTGCTTAAAACATCTTGCAAAAATCGACTGGGATATTTTTCTTCATGATGATTAAATGAAGTACCCTTGCTTAAAATTAATAAATCTGCAAAAATGCTTTCGTGCAATAATTCCGAAATGGCAGTTTTTTCATCATGATGAATATTAAAAGCTAATTTATTTGCTGCACCACGTTTATAAAACTCATTAGCTGATGTTCTTCTTTTATTGTTGTCATCTTCTTTTAAATTATGTAATTTTTTTTCTGAAACACCTTGATCAAAAACCAAATCGTAAATCTTATAACTGGTATACGATTTATCATCCAAAAAAACACCCGTCAAATGTGATTTTAATAATTTAGATAAATAAATAGCATAATCAGAAGTGGTATCAATAGATTTCAATCCATCAAAGGCAGCGATGATTTTATTCATAAACGTATCAATTTATTTATGGCAGATAAAAATCGGAAGCTGATGTTCGCTAATGACTTCCATCAAAAAACTTTTTTTAAAAAATTGAGAGAAAGAAGTTCTTCCAAATGATCCAGCGATTAATATGGATGATTTTCTATCTGCAATCCATGTTGAAAAATATTTCCTAGAATCAATATCTAATTTTGATACGGTTAAATCTGTAAAATGCCGAGATACCAATTCTTCAATATATTTTTCATTGGGTATAAGCGAATTTTCATCTTGATTGGCATAGGTTAATAATGTAGGATTTTTGGCCAATTCTGGCAATAAATAAACAAACTGTTTTATTGCAAATACGGAGGATTCGCTTCCATCATAAGCAATAATATTTATTGAAGGGAAGGTGTATTTTTCAGGAACTACAATAACCGGACACTCTATATTTTGCAAGGTTTCTTTTAAATAATTATTGGGGTTTCCAGAACCCATATTTTCATAAAACTTTTCCTCTCCAATGATTAATAAATCCGCAAACCTTGATTCTTTTTTTAATTCGGGTAATGCCAAATCGTTTAAGTCTTTATGTGTGCGATATTCAATATGATTTTTCACACAAAGTGCTTCAAATTTTTTTACATTTTTTTCAATCACTTCCATATCATCATCTTCTAATAATGGCAAAAAATTAGGTGTACTCATTCCATCGGCATAACTCCACAAATTGGCATAACTAATTTGAGGCAAAAACACGCCAGTTAACAATATCGGATTCAATGCATTTAATTTATTTACAAAATCAAACGCTGCATCGGAAAAATGTATTCCATCAAAAGCAAGTAGTATTTTTTTCATATTATTTAGTTTTGACAAACATAGGAAGGCAATACATTGTATCAAATAATTTGAATCAAGTTGTTAGTTGACCTGAGTCATATAATACATAAAACCACTACCCTATTTTCGTTTCGGGTTTTTCATATAGGATATTGGATAAAACGAGCTGGATTTCTATCCGGCTCTCTTTTATTAATTAAAAAGTGGAAATTAAAAAATTAAAAAAACGAATGAACAACTTTCAACTTTCAACTTTCAACTTTTGACTTTTGACTTTATTATAATCATTGATTACACTAACGCGCATCATATTTCAATATGCTCTCGACCAAAAAATCTACTCAAACACTGGTCTTTATTGCCTTTTTCCCTTTCATCACGATTCCAACTGCAAAATCCGGTTCAAAAGTTGAAATTAAAAAATCAAAATTGTTGATTTTATTGCTTTACTTTTTTTAATAAAAATGAGCCGGATAGAAATCCAGCTCGTTTTATCCAATATCCTATATGAAAAACCCGAAACGAAAATAGCGTGATGATTTATTGTGAAATATGATGCGCGTTAGTGTAATCAATGATTATAATAGAGTCAAAAGTCAAAAGTTGAAATAGTTCATTCTTTTTTTTAGTTTTTAATTTTTCACTTTTTAATTAATAAAAGAGAGCCGGATAGAAATCCAGCTCGTTTTATCCAATATCCTATATGAAAAACCCGAAACGAAAATAG
>VFKL01000060.1 GCA_009885535.1 Chitinophagaceae bacterium
AATACACGTGGTGTATTTAAACCTGCTACTTGTGTGATTGATTTTAAACTGTTGTGAAACCAAAATCTGTCATCAGGAGCTGTAATTTTTCCATTTTCAACACGACGCGTCCAAGATTTTGTAGAAACGGTACTTGTGTTTGTCCAAGTGATGGTGCCTTCTTTTTTGTAATTGTTTACATAATAGTTGGTGAAATTCATAACGGCTGTACTGCCTGGTCGGCGAATGGAATCTGATAATACAATGGTGACAATACCTCTACGAACGATGTTGCTGTTTGTGCCGGAGCAACCTGATGTTCCAAAATCAAGTGTGATGGTTTTTGGAAATGAACCGCCTGAAACGGTTACTGTTGCACAAGTGGTAGTCCCCATACAAACTAATGGTTCTCTGCTTCCAGAAAGTCCTTCTGTTTCTACGGTTTCGTTTAAAATGTTATTGGCATCGTCGGTTAATGTTTCGTTGATGGCTTGTTTATTAGACAAGTCGAAACTGCTTTCAATCTCTTCAGAAATAGATTCTTTTTTACAAGATGGGAAGGCGAATAATGCGGTGATTAATGAAACACCTAAAATGATTTTTTTTGTTTGCATAATGTATAATTTTGTTGGTAGACGGATTAAAAGTATAAAAGTTTACACGCCATTAAAAATTTTATTTTGTTTTATTTTGTTAAATCTCCTTTTTGGATTAAAAAAATTTACCCAGAATTATTTTGGGAAATTCCTACTCAATCAAAAAAAATATACCTCACATTTGATGATGGCCCGCATCCAATCATTACCATCAAAGTGTTGGATGTATTAAAAACATATAATGCAAAAGCAACTTTTTTTTGTATCGGAAATAATGTAGTAAAATACCCTGAAGTGTATAAGCGAATTATTGACGAAGGGCATACTGTTGGAAACCACACGTTTAATCATTTAAATGGCTGGAAAACAGCAGATGACCTGTATTTGAATGATATTAATAAAGCAATGGGATATATTGATTCTAATTTGTTTAGGCCGCCTTATGGAAGGATTTCAAGGTTTCAAATTCAGCAATTATTAAAACCAAAATATCAAATGAAATTGATCATGTGGTCTGTTTTAAGCGGAGATTTTGATCCTGATATTTCTACTGAAAAATGTTTGAATAATGTTTTATTGTCTACAAAGGAGGGTTCTATAGTTGTATTTCACGACAGTGAAAAAGCGGCAGAAAAAATGCTTTATGCTTTACCGAAAGTACTTGAACAATTTTCTAAGCAGGGATTTTTATTTGAAAGAATAACAGATATGGCATTAAAAAAAGAAGGGCATGGGTAGAAACCCGCGCCCGTTTTAATCCGTACCCTATGAAAACTTTCGCTAAGATAATATTTAGGTTTGGGTTTACCAATACGATTTTTAAATTATGTAATTGTTTTAAAATTTATCACCATGATAATTGATACACATTGCCATCTTTATTTACCCGAATTCAGTAATGAAATCGATACATATATTAACAGCGCAAAAGAAAATGGCATCAAAAAAATTTATTTGCCTGCGATAAATAGTGAAACAACTGAAGCTTTGTTATCTCTTGAGGAAAAGCATCCGGATGTTTGTTTAGCTATGATAGGGCTTCATCCTTGTTATGTGAAATCAGATTATAAAGATGAATTGAAAAAGGTGGAAGATTTACTTGTTCAACGAAAATTTGTGGCCATCGGAGAGTCTGGCTTGGATTTTCACTGGGATAAAACTTTTATACAAGAACAATATTTGGCATTAGAGCAACAGATAGAATGGGCTATAAAATATAGTCTCCCCATCATTTTACACACTCGAAACGCTACTCAAGAAACAATTGATGTGATAAAAAAATATAAAGGGTCAAATTTAAAAGGGATATTTCATTGTTTTGGTGGCACTTATGATGAGGCGAAACAAATCATTGACTTGGGGTTTTATTTAGGAATAGGAGGGGTTGTTACCTACAAAAATGCAGGACTTGATTTGGTTTTACAAAATATTGATTTAGATTATTTAGTACTAGAAACCGACGCGCCATATCTTTCACCGGTACCTTATAGAGGAAAAACAAATGAACCTGCTCATCTTAAAATCATTGCTGAAAAAATTGCTTCAATAAAAAATACATCTTATGATGTGGTGGCGGAAGTAACGAGTAGGAATGCGGAAGCTGTGTTTAAGGTTGGGGGGTAAGAAAAAGTTTAAATCGCTTCGCTGGTTTAATGTTTAATGGTTTAATGGTTGGAAGTGTTTTCACTTTCCGTGTGTCTTTCAGTTAAAAGGATTGCGTAAGAATGCGCTTTATGTTGGATGGCTTTTCATGAAAGAGGATAATCCCCAACCTCTCGCGTAATAGTTGAAAATATTCACCCCTAGCCAAACCTTTCATTCTTTGCTGATTTGTAAAAACCCTAACATCGGCAGACGACACTCCCAACCTCTTGTAAGGGTTGAAAATATAAAACCCCTAGCCAAACCTTTCACACTTTGCTGATTTGTGGAAACCCCAACATCGGCAGACGAAAATCCCCAACCTCTTGAACCTCTTGAACGCATTGAACCTCTTAAACTTCTACAATAAAAAAACCCGGGAACTTTGAGTTCCCGGGTTTTTTTATTGTAGTTTATTTCTTCTTTTTACTACTTTGTTTTCTTGCTGTGAAAATATTACCATCCATAAATCCTGGTCCTTCTGGTGGACCAAGATATGTTTGAGCACAACGGAAACCAATAGTGCTAGATGCTTGATCTTCTTGTAAATAACGACGAGATCCAGGTGATAACCAATAAGCACGATCATTCCAACTTCCACCCTTAAACACACGAGATTTATCATTGATTAAAGAAGTTATTCCATAACCATACGATGCACCACTTGATGAATCACCATCTAAATAATTTACAACATTGTTTCTTTGGTAATTTGTTCTGTTTTTAACCTCTTCGTCAGAGATATCTGTTTTCTTCAATCTGCCCATGCTGTCTCTCTCATATTCTCCACTTCCATTTTTGTAATATTTTTGAAAATTATTACCACGGAAATAGTTGAAATCTTGTCCATCATTTGGTGTCATTGGTCTGTAAACGTCAGCTACCCACTCGCTCACATTACCACTCATGTTAAACAATCCAAATGAATTAGGATAAAATGAAAATACTGGAGCGGTTATAGCAGCTCTATCATTTAACCCACCAGAAACACCCATATTATCGCCACTTGTACGTTTGAAATTGGCCAACATTTTTCCTTGCCAAGTACCCACACGATTATCTCTTAAACCATTTACGTTTTTACTCCAAGCATATATTTGTTGATTTGAACGAACCTCCTCTCCTGATTTAGATTCTTTTAAACGTGGAGATGGATTTTGATCTAATAAACCATAAGCTGCATATTCCCATTCTGCTTCAGTTGGTAAACGGTAGCCCATATTAATGATACCATCTTCAAGTCTTATGGTACTTCTTGGTTTATTGTTCACATCTAATAAGGTAGATTTTTTTGGTTTTGATTTACCCTGAATCATATCTGGGTTCATCAAATAAGTTTCTGTATTAAAAGAACCCTCAGCACCGCCACCTTTCATTTCTTTTTTAGCGGCATCTTTTTTAAGATATCCTCTCTGCATCAAACTTAATTCATTAACTCTGTCTGTTCTCCAAATACAAAAATCATGGGCTTGTTTCCAACTCACACCCACTACAGGATAAAAGTTATATGAAGGATACCTGAAATAATACTCAACATAGGGTTCATTATAAGCCAACTCTTCTCTCCAAACCAAAGTGTCTGGTAAGCATTTAGCCATAATTGCAGTATCATTACTAAATGTATTTTCTAGCCAGTACAAATATTCTCTATAGTGTACGTTTGCAACTTCTGTTTCATCAATGAAAAAAGAAGGAATGGTAATACGACGTGGAATATTGTTCCAATCGCCCATAACATCTTCTTCTTTTGCACCCATTACAAAACTACCCCCTTGGATAAACACCAAGCCTGGTCCAGCTTTTGGATACTTTACTTTTGTTACATGGAAATTACCCATGTTTTTGTCATCATAGCTCCATCCCGTAACACTAGATTTTTGTTTTTTATTGGATGAAACACCACATGAACTTATGGTGAAAGCGCCCAATACCAGGATTAAAAAAAGATTTCTTACTGAAGTTGTTTTTTGCATGTGCATTCGTTTTGCAATTTGTTTAACGAAGGGTTTAATAAATTTATTGTTGCGTACTTATTTACGGCTGATGCGAATATATAAACTTTAGCCGATTCAAAAATAATTTTAAGCAAGTTGTTAATAAAAAATAACATTTTTTTTCTGTTTGATGTTTTGACAATAATCGCTAAATAATATTTTTAATAAAAATTAGGCAACATTATTTTAATTGAAGAAGTTTATACTTAAATGATTTTTTTGAGGTTTACAATAAAAAACTTGGTGATTTCAATAAAACGATTATTTTTACAATCTATTAAAAAACAAAATCAAAAAATTATAGAGAGAACTCTACCTAACCAAGACAAAAAAATAGCATGAAAAAAGCAACATTAAGACTAACTGCCTTAGTTATGTTACTAGCTGGTTCAAATGTAACCAAAGCTCAAACCGCAGAACCAATCAACGTAGTGACTTCTGCAGTTCCATTTTTAAGAATCTCTCCAGACGCCCGTGGCGGTGGTATGGGTGATGTGGGCATTGCAACTTCACCAGACGCAAATGTAGGTTTCTGGAATTTAGCCAAAGCCCCTTTCGCAACAAACAAAATGTCAATAGCAGCATCGTACACGCCATGGTTGAGCGATTTGAAATTAAATGATGTTTACTTAGCTTCTTTGGCTGGTTACTATCAATTAGACGAAACTCAAGCAATATCTGCCTCTTTGAGATACTTTAGTTTAGGAAATATTCAATTCACAGATTTTAGCGGTAATCAATTAAATTCTTTCCGTCCTCGTGAAATTGCTATCGATGGTGGATACTCTAGAAAATTATCAAACAAAATTGGATTAGGTGTTGCCGTGCGTTATATCAGTTCTGATTTGGCTGGTGGAAATGTAAATGGTGTTACCTATAGAAAAGGAACTTCAATTGCTGGAGATGTTCATTTCTTTTACAAAGGCACGAATGCTGATGGTAATGGATTGGATTGGGGTGCTACTTTATCTAACCTAGGTTCTAAAATTTCATACACAGATGATGCAAATCAAAAAGATTACATCCCTGCAAATTTTGGTATTGGAGCTGCTTACAACAAAAAGTTTGATGCAGATAGCAAAATCACTTTCGCTTTAGACATCAACAAATTAATGGTACCAACGCCTCCAAGTGCTGGTGATTCTGCTGGATTAGTAGAATACCGTTCAAAAGGTGTTGTATCTAGCTGGTTTAGCTCTTTTGGAGATGCGGGTAAAGACGAATTGAAAGAAGCTACTATTGCTATTGGTTCTGAATACTGGTACAAAGATCAATTTGCTTTCAGAGCAGGTTATTTCTACGAAAACAAAATCAAAGGAGACAGAAGATTTTTTACTTTAGGTGCAGGTTTGAAATATGATATGGTTGGATTAAACTTCTCTTATTTATTACCTACAGGTTCTGGTGTTAACAGAAACCCATTGTCAAATACATTGCGTTTCAGTTTGATTTACAACATGAATAAATAATTTCAAATAACTTTTTAAAAAAGCGTTTCTCTAACCGGAAACGCTTTTTTATTTTTGCAAGGTAAATGTTCCAAAGGTTCAATGGGTTCAATAAGTTCAAAAGGTTGGCGAAGCTTCCTACCTCTAAAACCTCTAAAACCTCTAAAACCTCTAAAACCTCAAAAACCTCAAAAACCTCAAAAACCTCAAAAACCTCAAAAACCTCTTAAACTTCTTGAACTAAAAACATATGTCATACAGAATAGGCTCCGGCGTTGATTTTCATCAGATGGTAGAAGGCAGAGACCTTTGGATTGGTGGTGTGAAAATTCCGCATCACAAGGGCTCGCTTGGCCATAGCGATGCAGATGTATTGTTACATGCGATATGCGATGCCATGTTAGGCGCGCTATGCCTTGGTGATATTGGATATCATTTCCCAGATACCGACAACACCTTTAAAAATATAGATAGTAAAATACTGTTGCAGAAAACACAAGATTTAATTGCTTCAAAAAATTATGAAGTGGTTAATATTGACAGTACTTTATGTTTGCAAGCACCCAAAATTGCACCATACATTTCTCTCATGCAAAAAGCCATTGCTGACATTTTGCAATTGGATATTTCAGATGTTTCTATAAAAGCAACTACTACAGAAAAGATGGGTTTTGTAGGAAGGGAAGAAGGGTTAGTAGCTTATGCAACCATATTACTAAAACAAAAATCACAATAGATTTTTCGTATGTCTGAAATGAAAATTAATATCATTAATACATCGTCTAATCCACTGCCTGCTTATGCTACTTCAGGATCATCAGGAATGGATATTCGTGCAAATATATCAGCTCCTATTGAATTAAAACCATTAGAACGTCAATTGATACCAACAGGATTATTTGTGCAATTGCCCGAAAATTATGAAATACAAATTCGCCCAAGAAGTGGGCTGGCATTCAAACATGGGATAACTTGCTTAAACACACCAGGTACAATTGATAGCGATTATCGTGGGGAAATAAAAGTGCTGTTGATTAATTTAAGTAACGAAATTCAAACCATAAACAACAACGATAGAATTGCACAAATGGTTTTTGCCAAAACTGAAAACGTAGAACTGATTGCGGTAGATGTAATAAATGTAACAAAAAGAGGGGAGGGTGGATTTGGCCATACTGGGAAACAATAAATTATACAATATTTAATTTCCTTCATTATTTCGAGGGTTTAAAAAAAGGAAATTATCACATCAAACTCAACACAATTATAAGCAGTATATTTACAAAAAAATAGACATTTAGATTTACTGGTTTGCGTTTAAAGTGAGTCATTTATTCCAAACTTAAGTGCTACAATACAAATGAAAAACCCAATATCAGTTTTTATTACATGCATGATTTTATGCGTAAGTTGTAAAACAACGAAGCAAATTAATAAAGCCATACAGCCAAAAGAAATCATAGAAAATGTGGTTGATCAAAATGCTGCTGATTCAATAAAAAAAGTGAATGATATTTTTAGACAGTTTAAGCAAAATAATATTGACTTTAAAACTTTTTCTGCAAAATTAAAAGTTGAGTCAAATGGATCAAAAGGAAAAAATCCTGATATCTCAGCAGTTATTAAAATAGTAAAAGATTCTGCCATTTGGATTTCATTATCTGCCTCAATAATCAATGTAGAAGTGTTTAGGGTATATATCACAAAAGACAGTGTGGTATTGATAAATAAGCAAGAAAAAGAAGTGCAATATCGGTCATTAGATTATTTGCAAGAAGTAACTGAAATTCCATTTGATTATAAAACTTTACAGGACTTAATCATCGGGAATCCTATTTTTATAGGAGATACTATACAATCATATCGAGAAGTAAATGATAAGATTTTGATGTCTACTTTAAATCGATTTTTTAAAAATTTATTTACCATTACGATTGACAGTAAAATTATGGTGCATAGCAAAATGGATGATGTAGATATGTTGAGAAGTAGAACAGCATATATTACTTATGATGATTACGAATTAATGAATGGAATATTTTTTTCGAAATCGCGTCAAATATCTGTATCAGAAAAAACCAAATTAGATGTAAATTTAATTTTCAAACAGTACGAGTTTAACAAAGAATTGTCGCTTACATTTAACGTGCCTAAAAATTATATCAGAAAATAATTGTTATTTACAAAATCATTATTTAATCTAAAGTTGAATATGGTTTGTATTTTTGCAACAATTGTAAAATTATTACATGATTAGACGAATATTTTTCTTTATCCTTTTTATATCCATTTCATTTGCCTCATTTGCGCAACCGCAAACCCGCGAGGAGCTTGAAAAGCAGCGTCAACAACTAAAAAAAGAAATTGAAGAAACTGAGAAGTTATTAAACAGCAATAAGCAACAAACAAAAGAAAATATCCTTCAATATAATTTGATTTCAAAAAAAGTAAATCTACAAGATAGGGTTATCGACAATATCAATAAAGATTTGAATGTACTCAACAACAACATGTACAACATTTCAAAAGACATTCATCGTTACGATCGTTTGTTGGACACCTTAAAACAGGAGTACGCAAAAAGCATGGTTTATGCGTATAAGAATAGGAGCAATTATGATTTTTTAAATTTTATTTTTTCATCTGCAAATTTTAATGATGCGATAAAGCGTATTAATTATTTGAAGAGTTATCGAACCTATCGTGAAATGCAGGGGCAGAATATTTTGCGTACACAAAATTTACGTAAGAAAAGAATAACAGATTTAAGCAGTACAAAAGAAGTTAAAAATCAAGTGTTAGATGTGCAAAGTAAAGAGATGGCGCAGCTTGAATTACAACAAAAAGAAAAAGACAGGGTGTTGGCAGAATTAAAAAAACAGGGTAAGCAGTTTATAAAACAGATAGATGCTAAGCGCAAGCAAATGCAAAAAGTAAACAATGCCATAGCGGCTGCCATTAAAAAAGCACAAGCTGAAGCAAGAGAAAAAGCGATGAAAGAAGCGGCGAAAGAAAAAGAAAGATTAAGAAAAGAAGCCGAAAAAAATAAAACAAACAATACCAATAATCCAATTACAAAAACAACTCCAACCCCAACAAAAACTACCCCAGCAAAATCAGCAGAGAGTGTATTGTTGAATGCCGATAATATTGCATTGAATGCTAGTTTCGAAAAAAATAAAGGAACCTTGCCATGGCCATTGGATAAAGGAATGGTGTTGATGCATTATGGAAAAAACACATTGCCAAGTGGAACCGTTATGGATGTAACTTCTGTAACCATTTCTTCAGATATTGGTACAGTAGTAAAAGCAGTTTTTGATGGTACTGTTTCCACCGTTCAAGTTATTGAAGATATGACTGTTGTTATCATTCAGCACGGACGATATTTTACAACTTATAGTAATTTATCGAGTGTAACTGTTCAGCGCGGACAACAAATTAAAACGGGTCAAAGCATTGGAAAAGTGGCGTCCAATTTTGATGGTGTTGGAGCAGTTGATTTTTATATTTCCAATGAAAGTAGCAACTACGATCCTGAGAAATGGTTGAGGAGGAAATAATTTTGTTTCGCGCAAGGCTCGCAAAGGCGCAAAGAGTGCAAAGGTTTTGAAACACGAAGGCACGAAGACGCAAAGGCACAAAGAAAGCCCTTTTAAAAACCATAATGTTGAAGCGGAAAATGTTTCCAACTTTTTGAAAATCTTGAACATTTTTTGGTTTCCCTCAAGGCTCGCAAAGGCGCAAAGAGCGCAAAGGTTTTGAAACACGAACACGAAGACGCAAAGGCACAAAGAAAGCCCTTTTAAAAACCATAATGTTGAAGCGGAAAATGTTTCCAACCTTTTGAAAATCTTGAACATTTTTTGGTTTCCCGAAAGGCTCGCAAAGGCGCAAAGAGCGCAAAGGTTTTGAAACACGAAGGCACGAAGACGCAAAGGCACAAAGAAAGCCCTTTTAAAAACCATAATG
>VFKL01000086.1 GCA_009885535.1 Chitinophagaceae bacterium
AATACAACGGCGCTTCCTATAAAACCTGAAATAGTTTTGGATAGCATTTTTCGGCCTAACCCATTTATCAAGAATCCAAGTAATGGCAATATTGGAATCAACCAAACTAACTTAAAAATATTGTTCATAATCAGTTTAAACAATGAAGCTTTCGCTTTTTATGTTGTTTTAATTTTTTAACCTGTTCAAAAAGTTTACATCTACGGTATGTACATTTCTATACATCATTACAATAATAGCCAGACCGACACTTACTTCTGCCGCTGCAACTACCATTATAAAGAAAACGAAAATTTGTGCATCACTGGCAAAATTAGCGGATGCTTTAGCTGCACTGCTTAACGCATGCATTTTAGAAAAAGCAACCAATAATAAATTTACAGCGTTCAACATAAGCTCAACGCACATAAAAATAATGATGGCATTTCGGCGTACCAAAACACCGATAATACCGATGGTGAATAATACAAGTGATAAAATAATATATGCTTTGATATCCATGATGATAGTTACTATTTTTTATTTTCTATTTCTTCTTTTTTACCAATTACTACTGCGCCAATCATTGCGCTTAAAAACAATACACTGCTTATTTCAAAAGGCAGTACATAATTTTTAAACAAGTTCATGCCCAATACTTTTATTAACCCAGAATCACCAGCATTAATTTGAACCAATTGTTCTACATCTATTTTGCTGATGGCAGATACAATGATTAACATTAATGCACCTCCTGAAGTAATGCCAATGAGTTGTAATCTTCTGTTTTTTACAGGTTCTGTTTCAGCGTTTAAATTCATCAACATCACAACAAATAGAAATAAAACCATGATGGCACCGGCATAAACAATAATATTTACAATGGCTAAAAACTGTGCGTTTAATAAAATATAATGTCCTGAAATAGCGAAGAACACTACAATTAGCCACAATACACTATTAACAGGATTTTTACTGGTGATCATCATCAACGCGCTGCCCACAGCCATTACCGATAGTAATAAAAATATGATTTGGATAATACTCATTTTGTTTAATTAACCGTTGTTTTATTTCCTCTATTGCCCAAAGCTTTTTTATATGCTTCAGGATTTTCTTGTGGATGTGGAATCAATAAATCGTTTTTGCTATAAATAAATTGCTTGCGTTGATAATCTGCCGGAGTAAATGTTTCACTCAAGTAGATGGCATCTTTTGGACAAGCCTCTTCACATAAGCCACAGAAAATACAGCGCAGCATATTGATTTCATATTTTGCTGCATATTTTTCCTCGCGATATAAATTCTCCTCTCCTATTTGTCTTTCTGCTGCTTCCATTGTAATGGCTTCTGCCGGACAAGCTACTGCACATAATCCACAAGCTGTACAATTTTCTCTGCCTTCTGCATCACGATTTAATATTTGCATTCCACGAAAAACAGGACTGAATGGTCTTGTTTTTTCAGGATAATTTATTGTTGGTTTCTTTTTAAAAATATGACTAAATGTGATAGACATACCTTTAATAATCGCGGGCAAATACATCTTCTCCATGAAACTCATTGGAGCTCTATCTACTTGTTTTGCTCTGTTTGTTAATGCTTGCATTTATGTTATCAAATTAAAAAGTCAAAATTCAAAAAAATCATTTATTTATTAAAATATAAAATCACGCCACCCGTTGCCAACATATTAAACAATGCCATTGGAATTAAAATTCTCCAACCCAAATGCATCAATTGATCATATCTAAATCTTGGGATTGTCCAACGCACCCACATGAATAAAAATATGAAGGCAATTACTTTTGTCATTAATGCTACAATTCCTAAGATAGCTGCCAAATTTGGCGCTAACACTGACTCATCAAAGAAAGGAATATCATAGCCACCAAAAAATAAGGTTGCCATAATTACACTACTGATAAACATGTTGATGTATTCAGAGAATAGATAGAATCCCAATTTCATTGAAGAATATTCCGTGTGGTAACCACCTATCAATTCATTTTCTGCTTCAGGCAAATCAAAAGGTGTACGGTTACATTCAGCGAAAGAGCATATTAAAAATATTAAAAACCCAAGTGGTTGAAGCACTACATTCCAATACCCTTGCTGTTGCTGTACCACCATTTCTTTTAGGCTAAGGGTGCCCGTTATCATCAGTAAAGCAATTAAAGAAATGCCCATTGCCAATTCATAACTTATGATTTGAGACGCCGCACGTAAGCCTCCCATCAAAGAAAACTTATTGTTACTTGCCCAAGCCCCAATCATGATGCCATAAACGCCCAAACTTACTACGCCAAAAACATAAAGAATACCAATGTTTACATCTGCAATTTGTAAGTCTACCATTCTTCCAAAAAAATCAATCTTATCGCCCCAAGGTATTACTGCGCTCGTCATACATGCTGTGAGCATAGCCAAAGCTGGACCCATTACAAACAAGAATTTCGAGGAAAAATCAGGAATGATTTCTTCTTTAAAAAACAATTTCATTCCATCGGCAAGCGGTTGTAAAAGTCCAAAAGGTCCAGCACGATTTGGACCTCTTCTGTCTTGTAAAATAGCCGCCACTTTTCTTTCAGCGAAAGTCGTGTACATCGCAATGCCCAATGAGGCGAAAACCACCACTACTACTAAAATTAATTTTTCCAACAATAAAGCAAAATCGATTGCTAAAAGCATTCTAATTATTTTTTAAAATCTGATGAATTAGCCGGTCCATTAATTTCACTTAAATGAATGTCCGGATTGTTTACACCGCTCACACTATGAATATCCATAAGTAATTTAGGTTCTACACCATTCATTACTTTTCTCACTGTTTCTTTTGGCATTTCCAATGTTTGGTATTTATTGGCACCTATTACAGAATGTCTGCTTATGGTAGTCAATCCTTCGATTGTCCAACTTGATGTTTGTTTGGTTTCAAATCGGCAGGTATTACAAATCCAACCTGGTTTTCCATCAAAGCTTTGCACTTCACCCCATTCGTCTTTACGTGCTGTTACTCTAAATACTTCATCGCCACGCAACCATAATGTAGCTTTCCCACAACAGCCTGGTGTTTGGCAATTGCGGTGTGCATCCATTGGTTTTGTAAACCAAACCCTGTTTTTGAAACGGAAAGTTTTATCGGTTAATGCGCCTACCGGACAGACATCAATCATATTTCCAGAAAAATCATTATCGATAGCTTTAGAAATATAGGTTGATATAGCCGCATGATCTCCTCTGTCTACTATTCCATGAACACGTTTATTGGTAATTTGATCGGCAACATATGTACAACGATAGCAAAGAATGCATCGTGTCATGTGCAATTGAATGTATGGACCAATATCTTCTTTTTTAAACGTTCTTCTGGCAAATTGATATCTTGTTCCTTCTTTACCATGATCGTAACCTAAATCTTGTAAATGACATTCGCCTGCTTGATCACAAATGGGGCAATCCAAAGGGTGATTTAATAACAAAAATTCAACTACACCTGCTCTTGCCTCGGGTACTTTTTCGCTGGTCATGTTTTTTACAATCATGCCATCCATTACGCCGGTGCGGCAACTGGCCACTAATTTTGGCATTGGGCGCGGGTCGGCAGTTGAGCCGGCAGCAACTTCAACCAAACAAGTACGGCATTTTCCACCACTTCCTTCCAACTTGCTATAGTAGCACATTGCAGGGGGTGTTACATCGCCACCAATCATACGAGCAGCTTGCAGAATTGAGGTTCCGGGTGCTACATCGATGGTGATGTTGTCGATGGTTACTTTTATTGTTTTTATTTCAGGTTCCATTGAACGATTAAGTTATTTTATTTTTCATAATGCTTTCAGCATTTATGTTTTGTTTTTGTTTCGCGCTACGCTCGTGATAGAGCGAAGGCGAAGGTTTTGTTTTGTTTCGCGCAAAGCTCGCAAGGGAGCAAAGACGCAAAGGTTTATGTTTTGTTTCGAGCTACGCTTGTGGTGGAGCGGAGTCGAATTGTTTTGTTTTTGTTTCGCGCAAAGCTCGCAAGGGAGCAAAGACGCAAAGGTTTATGTTTTGTTTCGAGCTACGC
>VFKL01000032.1 GCA_009885535.1 Chitinophagaceae bacterium
AACTTTGTATTACAAAAAACTTTGTGCCTTTGCGCCTTCGTGCCTTTGTGTTTCAACCCCTTGGCGCCTCTGTGTTTCAAAATTCTTCGCAAGCATCACCATACTCCCAATTCAATTTTGTAACATTGTAGATTACATCTTTAATGTTATAAGTTTTAATGAAAAACAACATCAAACCACATCTCGCTTTATTAGGGACCAATATATTCTTTGCAATCAATTTCACTGCCATAAAATTTTTATTCAACAATAAATTTATACTTCCATTTGGCTTAAACTTTACCCGAATGATTGGTACCACCTTGTTGCTTTGGATAATGTATTTTTTCACCAAACATAAAGAAAGAATTTATCCCGTCCATTATGGCCGATTTTTCATTTGTACGTTATTGGGAATTGCTGTTAATCAACTTTTGTTTATAAAAGGTCTTTCGCTAACAAATACTGTTCACGCTTCTTTGTTGATGCTTACAACGCCGATTTTCATTACCATTATTGCAGCATTTTCATTAAAAGAAAAACTTACTACAAACAAAATCATTGGATTGATATTAGGAATTTCGGGATCAACAATATTAATATTATCTCGAAGTAGCTCCGGAAAAGCTGAAGATATTCTACTTGGTGATTTTTATATTATTATCAATGCGATCAGCTATTCTTATTATTTTATTCTTGTAAAACCTTTAATGAAATCGTATAATTCTTTAACGGTTATTAGAATCTTGTTTACGACAGGTTGCATTGTTGCGCTTCCTTTTTGCTGGTCAGAATTTATTCAAACTCCTTGGAATATTTACACACCTCAAGCTTATGGTGCACTTACTTTAGTTGTAATTGGCGGTACTTTTTTTGCGTATTTATTTAACCTCTATGGCATTAAACATTTAGGTGCTTCTGTTTCGGGTTCGTATATTTATTCGCAACCGCTATTTGCTACCATTATCGCTATGATTTTTCTTGGAGAAACCATTGACCTGACTAAAATTATTGCTGCCGTTTGTATTTTTATGGGTGTTTATTTTGTAAATAAAATGACGTCAATTAAATCGGATGTAGATCACTAATGCTATAAATATTTTTTAAAAATGCTTGAATATATTTTTGTTTCTCAACCCAATGAATATGAATCGGCAATGGATTTATTTTTAGAATATTCCAATTGGTTGAATATTGATCTCTCTTTTCAAAAGTTTGACGAAGAATTAAGAATACTTAAAACGATGTACGGCCCACCTCTTGGCTGTATTATTTTATGCAAACATAGCAATGATTTTGTAGGATGTATTGCCGTTAGAAAAATTGACGATGGCGTTGCCGAATTGAAAAGAATGTACGTAAAACCTGAATTTCAACGATTGGGTATTGGAGAAAATTTACTAAAAATGTCGATTTCTTTTGCCAGAGAAAAAGGGTATAAAACCATTAAACTTGATACGTTAAACACGATGAAACCCGCTATGAATCTATATGCCAAACATGGATTCGTAGAAACGAGCGCTTATTATTTTAACCCCGAACCAACGGCGGTTTATTTTGAATTGAAAGCCCCCTAAATCCCCCAAAGGGGAAGTTTTGATGTGTACAAAATAATTGGAATTGTCAACATTAATATTCATGAACGATTTCTTCATACGAAGTTTTTTTGTTTCACGCAAAGCTCGCAAAGGAGCAAAGTCGCAAAGAAAATCCTTTTTAAAACCATAATGACGAAGCGGAAAGTGTTTCCAACCTTTTGAACCCATTGAACGTATTGAACCTTTTGAACTTTTTCTTGACACGAAGGCGCAAAGGCACGAAGTTTTTTATAAAACAAAGATGCTTATTAATGGAACTTCCTTCCAACTTCCCCCTTGGGGGATTGAGGGGGCTGACTTTTTGAACTCATTGAACATATTGAACCTCTTGAACGTTTTTTGACACGCAAAGTCACGAAGTTTTTTAAAAACAAAAATGCTTATTAATGGAACTTTCTTCCAGCTTCCCCCTTGGGGGATTGAGGGGGCCTCGGATAATCAAAAAACAAAAACTCCTTTTCAGCTGAATAAAACTCCTTCCAATCTTCAACATCTGCTCTTACAGCAAATACACCACAGGTGGGCATATCATCTATTTTTACTTTTTCTAAAAGCGTATTTACAAAATCTGTTATTCCCGGATTGTGACAAAATACAGCAATGGTATCATGGTCATTATTAATCTTTCCAACCACATAATGTATGGTTTCAGCACTTGAATGGTATAAAATTTCTTCTTTTTGAATTTCTTCTTTTTGTATGTTTAATACTTTACAAAAATGAACACAGGTTTGCATGGCCCTTTTTGCAGTACTCGAAACGAAATGATTGATGTTGATTTTTTTATCCAATAATCTTTTTGCCATTTCAGGCGCATCCTTATTTCCTCGGTCATTTAACGGCCGTTCAAAATCCGTTTGATCGGCATTTGCCCAACTGCTTTTTGCATGTCGTACGATTATTAGCGTTTTCATTTAGCCGTTTTTCAAGTTAATATCCACGTACATTTTTTCCTTCTAGATAATTCATCAACGCCTTATTACAAACGCGATTACCGCCTTTTGTTGGGTAGTCGCCGGTAAAATACCAATCGCCTTTATTGTTAGGACAAGCTTCATGAAGTGCCTCAATGGTTTGATAAATGACTTCTACCGGAATTTTAAAATCAGCAGGTGTTATCAATTCAGCAATTTTTGCAGAAATCTGTTGCGTAGAAAAAGGCTTATATATTTCACGAACAACATTTACACTATCAAGCATTTCATTGCTTTCAAGCTCATTGCATTTTTCTAATAATTGTTTGAGTAAAACAGTTTTATCCGTTTCTTTTAAAAGTTCAATAGCTGCCCTAAATGCCACAAAATCGCCCATTTTGCTCATGTCTATTCCATAACAATCGGGATATCTTATTTGTGGTGCTGATGAAACAACAATAATTTTTTTCGGCTTTAATCGGCCCAACATGCGGATGATGCTTTCTTTCAAAGTAGTGCCACGCACAATACTATCATCAATCACCACCAAAGTATCTATATCTTTTTTTACGGTGCCATAAGTTATGTCATAAACGTGTTGAACCATTTCGTTTCGGCTACTGTCTTCCGTTATGAAGGTTCTTAGTTTCACATCTTTGATGGCAATTTTTTCAATGCGCACTTTCCGATTTATCATTTCAGAAAGCTTTTCCGCATCATATTCTTTTCCCCAACTTAATATTCTTTCTATTTTAATTTTATTGAGATAATCTTCTGCTCCTTTGATTAACCCGTAAAAAGCGGTTTCAGCTGTATTGGGTATAAACGAAAAAATGGTATTTCTTAAATCATAATTTATGGTGTTGAGTACAATACTGCTGAGGTTGTATCCTAAAGCAATTCTTTCTCTATAAATCTTTTCATCACTTCCACGACTGAAATATATGCGCTCAAAACTACA
>VFKL01000125.1 GCA_009885535.1 Chitinophagaceae bacterium
GGAATGTGTTGGATCACCACGCTCTTCTACTTTCAAACGAACTGGAACTCCAGCTACTGGTGACCAAACACGAACGTTCATTTTTGTGTTGGTAAAGGTAAATGGTATACGACTTGAAAAACCTAAACCTGCTGCTGCCGTTAAGGTTGTTCCTGCCCATAATTCTGCTCCAGCCGTTTTAATTACTTTAGCCACTTTATTGGTTGATAATGTTGGATCAGTTACAATGGTTGATTGCTCTGCACCACCAAATCCCAATAAACCATAATCTACTGTAGTTGCATCAAACGTAACAGGTAAATTCATCTGAGTTAACGTTGGACCGCCACCACCGGTTGTCAATCTTACATCATCAAACAAAAAAGTAAAATTAGCTGAACCATCACCGTTAGTACCGTTATCAAAAATGAAAATCATTTTTTGGTATTGATTGGTGGTGCTTATTGTACTAAAATCAAAAGTCAATTCTTCCCATGCATTAGCTACAGTAGAAATCGCTTCTCTTTCGAAAAAGATTCCAGCATTGCTGGCATTTTCAACTTTTAATAACAATTTTGATCCTACTCTTGGAGAAAATACTTTTACTTTAAAAATCTTGTTAACGGTAAAATTAATTGGAGAAGCAGTAGAGATAAAACTTCCACCATAAGTTTGGCCTGAAAATTTGATAAACTTTGCCACTTTTGTGCTGGTATTAATTCCACTAGATTGAGTGTTTGCAACAACAGATACGTTTCCTCCTGCAAAGTCTGTAAACGTGTAAGTCACAGATGTTGATTCGAAATCTAGAGGCAAAACTATTTGCGAAAATGAAACTGCGCAAATCAATAATGCGGTAAGTAATGTGTATATTTTTTTCATGTTTTTGTTTTTATGAATTCCTTGAACTGCTTTAAGTTACTTTTGAGATTAGGTATTTTTTATTGTATAAGTTTATACACTTTTACATAATCTACTTCCATTGTTGTTGGGAAAATAGTATCATCAATTCCTTGAGCACCGCCCCAATTTCCACCAATGGCTATATTTAAAATCATATGAAAATTTCTATTAAACGGCCAAGTTGTAAAGCCAGTATTTTCATTGATGTACTCAAAATATTGTTCGTCATCTACAAATCCTTTTACAGAATAAGGTGTCCAATCAATTCTATAATCATGAAATTCTGTTGTTGAGTTTGGAATGATTTTTCCACTGGTTTTGGGATTTCCTCTTTGACCATTGAATGCAGAGCAATGCAAAGAACAATGCACATTATTTTGATCGTAACCTACATGCTCCATGATATCCAATTCGCCAGATGCAGGCCAAGTACCATACCCATTATCGCTTGGCAACATCCAAATTGCAGGCCATGTACCTCTACCTCTTGGCAATTTTGCCCTTACTACAAAACGACCATATAACCAATCTCCTTTGCCTCTGGTTATCATACGTGTTGAAGTGTATTGACGACCTTCTAGGTTTTCTTTTTTTGCTTGAATTACTAAATTACCATTTACAGTACCTACATTATTACCACTTGTGTAATACTGAAGTTCATTATTTCCCCATCCACTTCCCCCAACATCATACGACCATTTTGACGGATCAGGAACTCCATTGTTGGTAAAATTATCTTCCCAAATTGGCGTAGATTCAAATGTCCAATCCAAATCTGATACCGGCGGTACTGGTGCTACTACAGGAATATTCTTTTTATCCGTGCAAGATTGAAAACCATACACCAAACAAACAATCGTAAAAATTTTTACTATATTTTTCATTTTTTACTTTTTTAGTTTTTTATTAAATGTTATTGTCTTACAAATTTGAATTGAAAAATGGTGCTTGAACCATTACCCGCTCTTAGCAACATACGCGTTGGCGTTATTTCAATAATTCTATATAAATTTTCGTTAGGCACATCGGTTGTTCCTATAAAATTTGCAGGTGTTCCTTGTGGTAATTGAATCATGGCTAAACCTGTAGCACCACCAACAATAGGACCGAAAGTAAATGCGGTACTGAAAGAACGATCTGCGCCGCAATTGTAATTAGGAGAAATATTTCCGCCATTGAATGTAGAACCATTAGCATTGTAATTCAAATTATTTGAACTTGAAAAAGTGTATACATCATCCACTTGACAATTGGGTTCTAGTGGACCTCCAGGAAAATATTCAGTAGGATTTCCTTCTGTTCCAACCACGATTGGATTTGCACCTGTTGTTGCATCCAATTTCCAACTTCTACTGTTTCCACCTGTTAAAATATCTTTGATATCATCGATGGTTAAATCTTGTCTTTTTTTCATTTTAATCTCAATGATTTTACCACCAGCATTGCTTAGTGTAGCCCTTAAGATTAAAGTTGTTGCGCTGAAACTTCTTACTTCATATGTATTGTTTTCAACTTGATTGGTTGTGCCGATAAATGGACTACTCAAACCAGACTCAAGTGTATCTAAAATAATTTGTGGTGCTTGTCCAGGCGTTACCACCAATTTAAAAGCAGTTGCATTGTTTTTAGGCACATCGCAATTTAATGTAGATTGATTATACGTTTGTCCATTTGATTCATAAGCAAAAGTTCCATTCGCATTAAATTTAAAAATATCATCAAGTTGACAATCTACAGCAGCATCGGTAGAAAACAAACTTATGCCATCGGGATAAAATACTTTAATGGCGTCATTGTCTGTACTCCATGTCCACTCTGCAAAATTGCAACTCGTTAATGTATTAAACAATTCATTTTGACAAGCATCAGAGACGCCAACAAATTTTGTAATTGAACTGTTTCCGTATGTACCAACCGTAGTTAATGTTACATTGAAGGTTCCACCTGCTTTGTATGTATGAACTGGATTTTGTTCGGATGACAAAGCAGAATTATCTCCAAAATTCCATTGATATAAAAATGCTTCTGTAGAATTATTGGTGAATGTTACATTATATGGATAAGGTAAAGTATCTGAAGCCGGTGATTGTAAAAAACTGAAATCAGCCTTTGACGCAGAGCCAATTAAATCGATTTCATTTTTCTTACAATTAGATAAGAACAGGGTTAAGCAAGCGAGCATTAACGTTGTAAGATTTATATGTTTGGTCATTTTAATTTTATTTATTTTAAAAGATTTGATCTATGTTAACGAATGAATTAATACCCTGTGTTTTGTGTAAGGTTTGCGTTTTTATCAATTTCATTCTGAGGGATTGGCATATATCTATGCTTTTCTTGAATATTGGTTTTTCCAGAAGCACGCATTACATCAATGTAATAATTTGGATTTGGATGACGCAATAAATCATACCATCTGTGCATTTCAAATGCAAACTCATGTCTTCTTTCATTATAAATAGCTTCTAAATATTGTGCATCAGATAATGAAGGTTGTAAAGGTGTTAAACCTGCCCTTGCCCTTACTTGATCAGCATATGTTTTTCCAAGTGAAATACCCGCAGCTTCTGCGTAAGTTAATAGCACTTCTGAATATCTCATGATGGGCACATTCAACGCACAAGTCCATCCACCATTATCTCCTAAGGTATTATCTATAGAAACAAAGTATTTTTTAACATTCAATCCTAATGGAGAACCCACCAATTGAGTTGGATGCGTATAGGTATCATAAGTATCTCCAGGAATCCACATTGAACGATTTCTTCTTTTGTCGATTATCGTGTTATACGTTGCACCTGATTTATCATAACTATCAGCAAAATCTTTTGTAGGTACATTCCAACCATAACCACGACTTTGAACAACATCTTGGAAACGTGGTGCAAAAAAGCAATTTAATTTTTGACCTGCGCCATAATCATTAAATTGACCACCACCGCTTCTGTATTGCACTTCAAACATGGATTCTTTTCCATTTTCATTTTCTAATTTAAAGTTATCGCCATAATCAGCCCATAACTCATAACCATAAGATGATGCGTTGTCAATAACTTCTTTCGAATATAATGCCGCATTTGTTTTATCGCCAAGGGTTAAATATACTGCCGCTAATAATCCTTTTGACGCTCCTGCAGTAGCTCTTCCTTTGTTAGAACCTGTGTTGGTATTTGGCAATAAAGTATCCGCTGCTTTTAAATCTGCAATGATTTGTTCGTAAACCAATGCTTTAGGAGAACGTGCAATGGTAGCCGCTTGTTCAACATCGATAACATTGGTATATAAAGGCACATCACCAAAAAGGCGAACAAGGTGATAGTAATAAAGTGCTCTTAAATATTTCCCTTCTCCGATGCTTCTTTTTCTAACGGCATCGCTCATTACGGGTACTTGAGGTACTTTAACCACAACTAGATTTGCACGTAAAATGCCAAAATAACATTGTGCCCACATTAAGTTAATAACTGGGTTGAAAGAGGTAACCGAAAAATTATCAAGTTCTGCAGTTTCTGTACCATCTCCACCGCCGCCGCCACCTAAGTCGGCATCATCGCTCATGATATCGCCTAAATGCCAAGCCGAGCCGTTGTAAATTGCTGAAAGTGGAGTGTATGCTGCATTAACCGCTTTTACCGCTTCTGTTTCATTTTGATAATAATCGTCTAAAGTGCTGATTGGAATGGTAGTTTCTACATCAAGCACCGTTTTTTTACATGCTGAAAAAACTAAGGTCATTGAGCATAAAACAACCAAATAATGTATAGATATTTTTTTCATTTTTAATTAGTTTAATTTTTTAGAATTCAATGGTTGCGCCTGCAATAAATGTTCTTGATTGTGGATAGAAGCCAATGTCAATACCTCCTCCAACTTCAGGATCCATTCCAGAATAATTGGTGATAGTAAATAAGTTTTGTGCACTTACATAAATCTGTGCTTTCTTCATCACTTTATTAGCCACCCATTTTGCCGGTAAATTATAAGCAATACGCACATTTTTCATTCTGATATAAGAACCATCTTCAACAAAACGATCTGATACGCGGTTGTTACCATTTGGATCATTTAGTGCCAAACGAGGCATAGTGTTTGACGTTCCTGGTGCAGTCCAACGGCCAATAACATCTTTTGAGTAATTGCCATTACTTACGCCACCTTCTGTATACCATCTTGTAAAGTTTAATATTTTGTTGCCTTCAGAACCTTGTAAGAAAAAGGTAATTTCAAGGTTTTTATAACTAACGGTATTGGTTATACCATAAGTAAATGTTGGATTAAAGTTTCCAATGTTTGTTCTATCTTGATCATTGATAATTCCATCGCCATTTAAATCTTTAAATTTCAAATCGCCTGGCGCGGTACTTGTTGTTGGATCAATACCTGGTGCTTGTGAAGCATGATTGCTGATTTCTTCATACGATTGAAAAATACCTTCTGTAACAAAACCATAAAAATATTCTACTGGATAACCTGCTTCAATTCTTTTGCTACCTCCTGTAATTCTTGCAAATCCATTATTGATTGGAGCAGATAAACCCATTGATACTACTTTGTTTTTGTACGTTCCCAAAACGGTATTGATGTTCCACTTTAAATTATTTGTATTGATTACTTTTCCGCTTAAGGTTAAGTCAATTCCACGATTACGCATGATTCCTGTGTTGAAAGGAACCGCTTCGTAAGTACCAGAAATTAATGGTGGAGCCACATATAAAATCAAGTCAATTGAACGACGTTGATATAAATCTACAGACGCATTTAATTTGCCACTAAAGAATGATCCATCAACACCAAAATTGAATTGCTCATTTTTTTCCCATCTGATATTAGGGTTGTATGTTTTGCTAGGCGCTGCGCCCAATACCGTTCCGCCCGATCCACTTGAGTTTCCAAAAGTGTATTGGAAAGATTGATTGATGCTTTGAATGTATGCGTTTCCAGTTACATCAGGATTTCCTGTATAACCAAAACTAGATCTTACTTTTAACTCATCAATCCATTTTACATTACGTAAAAATGGCTCTTGAGATAAACGCCATGCAGCAGAAACTGATGGGAAAGTAGCATATTTATTACCCGGTGCAAAGTTTGAGGTTCCATCTCTTCTGATTGAAAAACCAAAAAAACCACGGCCATCAAAATCATAGTTTACACGACCAAAATAAGACAATGCTCTTTTGTTCACGCCACTTTCAGCTGCATTGTACGTTTGAGAAACGTCTGTTGGTAAAAACACTTGATCATTTAAAACAGGGATGTTTTGGGTAAAATTTCCACCACGTCCTGCAACTACATAATCATATTTGTTTTCTTGGTAAGTATAACCAACAACAGCATTAATCTTATGTTTTTCATTGATTTTTTTATCGTAAGCCAAAGTCAACTCAGACAAATAATCAGGATATAATCCTTTTTGAACAGAGTAGTTGGTTAGGTTAAATACGTTTCCACCAGAAGCTGGTGTAGCAGGACTATAATTATTGATTTCTTGATAACTAAAATCAGCACCAAACAAAGCTTTAAATTTAAAGTCTTTTAAGAAACTAATTTCTGCAAATACATTACCATTTACTCTGTATTTGGTGTATTTATTTCTTGGTACTTCTAAATTATAAATTGGATTTGGCTCACTAAAACCATCAACGCTACCATTTCCTCCTGCATAAGTTCCATCTTCATTTCTTGCAGAAACGGTTGGAGGCGCCATCAATCCCAATAAAATAACACTGTTGAATGGACTGTAAGTATCCGTTCCATGTTCAATAAATTTATTCATTGAAATTGAATTGCCAATTTTGATATGATCATTCACTTTCACATCACCATTGAATCTCAAATTAAAACGTTCCGCATCTGTTTTGTAAATAATACCATCTTGTAAAAAATATCCTGCAGAAAATAAGTATTGTGCTTTATCAGAACCGCCAGTTGCTGTTAAATTAACGCTTTGCATAGAAGCTCTTCTGAAAATTTCATTCAACCAATTGGTTCCTTTTCCGAATTGGGTTTCTACAGCATCATAATCAGCCAACTTTGGAATTGGTGATAGTCCGCTTGCAATACGTGCCTCTGAATTTAAAATGGCGTATTCTTTTGCATTAAGCATATTAGGTAATTGCCAAGCTTGCTGAAGTCCTCTGTATATATCAACAGTTATTGAAGCTTTTCCGGGTTTACCTCTTTTTGTAGTAATCATGATAACCCCATTAGAAGCTCTTTGACCATAGATTGAAGCGGCAGCCGCATCTTTCAATACATCAATAGATTCAATATCACCTGTACCAAAAGAGTTTAATACGTTATCCGCATTTTGATCGGGTAAAGGATAGCCATCTACTACAATTAGTGGGTTGTTGGTTCCGGTGATAGATGAAATACCTCTAATTCTGATTCGAGTTCCACCTGTTCCACCTGGCGCTCCACTATTTTGCGTTATGGTAACACCCGAAACCCTTCCTTGTAATGCTTGTGCGGCATCAGCTACGGGTGTTGCATTTATTTCTTTAGCAGAAACGGAAGATACAGACGTTGATAAATCTTTACGTTTTTTTGTACCATAACCAACCACAACTACCTCGTTTCCTATGGTTTCATCTAGTGTTATTTCTAATATTTTGGTTTGGTTTGTCACTTTAACGTCTACTGTTTTCATACCAGCATAACTTATAGTTAGTGTCCCTCCTTTTTCAGGTGCGCTAATGGTAAACTCTCCTTTTACATCAGTTACCGAACTTAGAGTTGTGCCCTTTAATAAAATCGTGGCCCCACTTAAACCCTCTCCAGTTACTTTACTTTTCACTTTTCCGGAAATTTTCACCTGGGCAAATGTGACATTTACTGCCCCAAAAAGCAGTATTACAGCAAATAAAATTGCTTGTTTTAACCTCATGATTTGAATTTTTAGTTTTTAATTTATATAAATATCATTTTTTATAAAATGACAATTTGTCTTTGTTTAAAAAAATTCGATTTAAATTTTTAATACAGAATTTTTCAAATTAAAGTTTTTGAGCATGACAAAAAAATGTCAAAGCTCACAAAGAAACCAAATATATGTCAGTATTCGATTAAAGTAATTTTTTTTATTACTATAACAGTATAACGGAAAAATAAAAAACATTTATTAAAATCATTTTTGTAAAATACCATACATCATCACTACATCAAATTTCAAAATTCAATATAGTTTTTTCGAATTCATACTACATCGAAAGATATTTTATTGTCTTTTCCAAATTTCAATATGATTTTTTTTGATCAACAAATTCGAAATTTAGAAGCCAATTCCTTTAACATGTTTTCTATCTTAAAATTACAAATCGCTCAATCCCTGTTTGTTTACCCAGCATATAATTAATATAATAAAGCCCATTTGTCAAATTGTCTATTTTAATTTGTTTTTCAATTTCACCTGCTTTTATTAAATAATTCATTTTTGTTATACAATTTCCTTTAGCATCATAAATTTCAATGCGCATTTTTTCTGATTTCACTAATTTGCTTCCCAAACTAATTTTAAAATCCCCTTTATTCGGATTTGGATATATTACAAATTTTGAATTGGTTTGATTCTGCTGTTGTACTTTCCTTGCTGTTATTACTTCCGAGTTTGTCAAACACAGTTTTACCAAGTTTGATAATTTCTGTGCTTTAATTGCACCATTACCACAACCTGATGAGTAACGAACACGGATACTATCTCCAACTCCTGCTGCTGCATTTGAAGCATATTTGTAACGGATAATTCTTCCACCTGTATTTCCTGAATCCAATGTAAATGTAGATCCTACAGTTCCTGTTGGATTAGACCATAAGTATCCTGAAGCTGCGCCCGCAGTTGATGTTGCTGCTGGCAATGTAGCTGGTGCGATATAACGATATACACGCGCGCCACAAACATCAGGTAAAATTTGTTGAATAGTAACCGAAGCTGGTGCTGCTGGTACAGCTAAAGCTGTATTCGACAATTTGCTTGCTTTACGTAAGCTGTTTCCACAACCTGAAGTATACAATACCCTTACGCTATCACCTGCAGCAGATGCTGCGTTTGATGTAAAGGTTGCTGTAAATGTTCTTGAAGTAAACGAACCTGAATCTATGGAAACGGTTGAGCTTAATGAACCAATGATTGACCATAGATAACCTGTTGCTGCTCCTGTAGTTGCTGTTGCCAATGGCAATACTGGTGCTGAATAACGATATTTTCTTGCACCACAAA
>VFKL01000087.1 GCA_009885535.1 Chitinophagaceae bacterium
AACTATTGGCAGTTACACCCTTTGCTAAAGCCAATACATGATCTCTATACGCAGTAATAAATTTATCATCCGGATTGGTTGCAGTCATACAACCAGCCGCAATCGCTTCCTGTCCGATGTATAAATGACAAAACCCACGGATTTTTTGCATGCCGTATAATTGACCGGTTTTTTCTTCGAAACGACGCGATAAAAGCATCAGTTCGTACCAGTATAAATAAGTGTCTTTTGAGAATTTCGCTGCCACAGTTTTAAATTTTAGACGGCAAAGATAAGAAGTAAATGGTAAAAAAATAAGTTGTATAAAAAAATCAAACACAGCTTTTTAAAGTTTGGAATTTCTTCAATAAATCAATTTAAAATCGCAGTTTTTCGATGAAATATCTTTTCAATTGGCGAGAATTTAACTTGAAAAATTTAATTGAAAGGGTATTTTATACTTCATCCTACTATCCTATTGAATTATTCTCTATGATTTTTTTGTGTCTTTATGATTTAGTGTTGTGATTCTTGTGGAGTTTTTTACTTTGGTTTGTGATGTTGCAATAACTACAAATTAACAACAAAAGCTTTAGTTATTTTAAATAAATCTCATCCCTTACATATGTATTGTTTAGCCAAAAGCAATGTTTGGTATATTCTTTTGCTTTTGTCAATTTGTCTTTAGTTGGCAAAGGATATGTATCTGCTGCGTTTGTGGCGTGTGGTCTAACATGTGATACTGAGTTGAAAGATTTGTTTGGAAAGTTCGTGTAACGCTTTGCCCCGACAACTTCCTTTACAATTTTTCCTTTTAAAACAATCTCTTTTGTTTTTAACCAAACTTTTTCAGCTTCGAGAATTTCCTTGTAAGGCATATTCCAAAACTTCACTTTTCTTAAAACCAATTGTTCTTTTTCAAATTGGAAAAACACAAACAAAAACTTATGCTCTAAAATGTCTTTGAAATTAGAGTCGTCCCATTCTTCATTTGCTATTTCTTCATATTTGAAATTTGGAAACGAAATATCTTCTTTCGGTAAATTGTTTTCTTTCAGTCTTATCGTCTTTACAATAATTTCAGCCTTTTCAAACTCTTCAATTTCTTTATCAAGTTCAATACCTAAGATTGCTTTTGTAAGGTTTGCATAAAAACTCTTGGCATTTGTATTAAGTTCAACCATAGTAGATGTAAGAATTTGCTCAATTGTCATGCCGTAATATGGTTTGAATTTAGAAATTACAATATCCTCAATTGTTAACTTTTTTGCAACCTCAACAGATGGAATTAATTTACCGTAAACTCCAATTGTATCATTAGAAATTGAAGCTATTATATGATTGACATAACCTTGTTTAAGTGAGTATGCTCTTTGTTTTGCGGGAATGTCGTTAAAGGGTTGCTTTCTAGTTGAATTTGCATTTGCTCCTTTTGTGCAAGCACCTAAATAAAATGTGTCACCTTCTGAAAGTTCGTGTGCTTTGCCGTCTGCAATTTTTTGTTTGATTAACTCCCAATCTTTTTTTATAATTTCTAAATCGGTGTTCGGGAAATCCCATTCGTCTACAAGTTTTATAACATAGTCAAGGACATCAAAACCAGCTTGATGCAAATAAAATATCAATAAAATATTTGCATTCTTTTTCCAAAAATCACTCTCCTCAAATTGTTGATTTACAACTTCGATGTAATTAATAATATTTAATACTAATCGTTCTTTTGAACGATACTCCTTATTCCTTAATTGCTTTAATGGAGAGGTTTTGAGTTCCATTCCAATTTCAAAAAAATCTGCTTCTGACTTGGAATTAGGATCATAACCGAAATAAAACTTCTCAATTATTTGTCCGAAGTTTCCTTTACCTGTGTAATTGTGTTCTAAAATTAGTGGATTGCAAATCTGCCTTAAAGTTTTTTCTTTAAGTAACTTAGCATAATCAGTTACTGATTTTTTATCTTTCGGATTGTAAGGTAACTTCATGTGTAATTTTTTGATTTAAAGCAATTCCAATCTTTTCAATTACCCCTACTACCAAAGCATTCCCCATAAAAAATGCTCGTTTTGTATCTGAAACTCCTTCAAGCTTTGTATGGTCGTCTGGAAACATATTTAATCTTTCAAGTTCAACTGGTGAAAGTCTTCTGTAACCTTTTGGAGTTTGAATAACGTGTTTAAATCTTGATGGAGATTTCCCTCCTTCACCAGTTATAATAGTTCTTGAAGGTTTATCTAATGGATCAGGAAATATCATTCCGCCTTCACTGTAGTTATATTCAAAACCTTGTGCGTTTGTTCGCATTTCTTTTTTCGGTCCTTTTAAATACGCCCATTTATCAAGGTCGCTTTTGTTGATATAAAATTCTTTTGTTACCTCTCCATTTTGAATCAAGTCTTTTAAAATTGTGAATTTGCCCTCGTAATTGGGTTGTGTTTTTATTGTTGTAACCAGACCATTAATCATCACTCCTGTATTTTCAAAAAGCCCAGTTGTTCCGCCTTTGTTGAAGTTTTCAGAGATCGAAACTATATCTCCCTTAAGTTTAAACTCAGTTGGAAATAAAGTAATTACTGATGTTACTGGAAATGCTTCTGCCATAGTTCCTTCTTCTAAAATCCACTCTGTTGGTTTAACTGCTTTTAAGTTTTCATAAATGTTAGTTCCATTGAGATATGCCAAAATAAAAATCCTTCTTCTTCTTTGCGGCATCCCATAATCTGCTGCATTAACAACTCTCCACTCAACCGCATAACCTAACTCGTTTAAGCTTTGTAAGATAATTGCAAAATCACGACCTCTTTGACCAGAAGGAGAAATGAGAAGTCTATCTACATTTTCTAAAAACAAATATTTGGGTTTATACTTTTTTTCTGAAATTATTTTATGAATACTCCACCACAAAACACCTTTTTTTCCAATAAGCCCTTTCGAATTTTTCAATGTTGTGGCAACAGAATAATCTTGACAAGGAAAACCACCAACCAACAAATCGTGGTCTGGTATTTTAGAAACGTCAACTTGAGCAATATCTTCATTAGAATGTCCTAATTTTCCAAATCGGTTTTCGTAAACTAAAGATGCGTGTTGAGTTTTTGTTGATGGTTCCCACTGGTTACTCCAAATCAAATTGTAAGGAGATTTGAGGGATTTTTTATATCCTGATGTAGCGGATTTTCCATTCCATCCTTCAAGTCCAAGGCGAAAGCCACCAACACCTGCAAATAATTCTACGACTTTAATTTCATTTTCCATTTTGTACAGTTTTTAGGTATTTCACTTTTTCTTCAGCAACTTTTAAGATACTTAAATCAGCTTCTTCATCTAGAATTTTGTAAGCAATTTGATCACTTAAAAAATCATTCTGTAATTCTTTTTCGTCAAAATTTAAAAATTCAGCAACTTGTTTGATGATTTGTTTTGTCGGTTGCCTTTCATTCCTCTCTATTTTAGCGAGCAGAGAAGTATCAATTCCGA
Organism: Chitinophagaceae bacterium; assembly: GCA_009885535.1. Taxonomy (GTDB): domain Bacteria; phylum Bacteroidota; class Bacteroidia; order Chitinophagales; family Chitinophagaceae; genus Ferruginibacter. Next base: position 3,454 of record VFKL01000087.1, read on the forward strand.
TTTGTTCTGATACAAATTTCAAAGTCATGCCAGCTTCCTCTCTTAGATTTCTAAGATGCTCTCCAAAAGATTTTGTTTTCTTAATCGTTGTCATATTGGTCAAATAATGTCCAAATTTAGGGATAATAATCTTATGGACAAAAAAAGTCCAAAAAAAAATTCAACAAATTTTGGATAATAGATGATTTTGAGTTTATACGGCAAAATCAAATTCGTTGGCTTGTTTCGTTATGAATTTTTAAAAATAACACTCTTCTTTTTATGTAGCATTTGTATTTTTCTTTTTTCTGTTTAATTAGTATTAGTCTTACCATATTTCATTGCGAGTGCTGACTGAAATATTTTGATTGAAAAAGATATTAGTATAAATAATCCTCTCAAACAGCAACCACATCGTTACTGTACCATTAATTTCTGAACCCATTTATATTTCAATTTGGTCTAACTTGCACCACACAATGCTTTCCATTCAAAAAATCATCATCACCCAATTCAAAAACTACGAAATCGGCCGATTCGATTTCGATAGTAATGTTGTAGGTATTTGTGGAAAAAATGGCATTGGAAAAACCAATCTCCTCGATTCTATTTATTATTGTTGTTTTACAAAAAGCTATTTTTCGGGCAATGAAAATATGATTATTGAAAACGGAAAGGATGGATTCAGGATTGAAGGTTACTTTTCAAATAATGAAACTCCTAGTAAAATTATTTGCATCAATAAATCAAATGCAAAAAAAGAATTTTCGTTGAATGATGTGCCTTACGAAAAATTAACACAGCATATTGGATTGCTTCCTTGCGTAATGATTGCGCCAGATGATATTGAATTAATTAATGGCGCTAGCGAACTCCGACGGAAATTTATGGATACCGTGCTTTGTCAGCTCGACAAAGACTACATGCAATCGCTCATTCATTACAATAAAATCCTTTTACAACGAAATAGTTATTTAAAAAATGATTTCAACGCAAAGCAATTTGATTACACGCTACTCGATATTTTTGACGAACAATTGGTTATACATGGAAACATTATTTATGCAAAAAGAAAAATATTTACAAACGAGCTGACTCAATTGGTACAATCATCTTACCAAAAAATATCCGAGGCAGAAGAAGCAATAGCATTGGTTTATGAGAGTAATTTAAATGAACAATCACTTTCTGATTTATTGAAGCAAAATAGGGAACGCGATAGAATGCTTCAACGAACGAGCAAGGGAATTCATCGAGATGATTTACAATTTTCGATGCACCAACTTCAATTTAAAAACATTGCCTCGCAAGGGCAGAAGAAGAGTTTGCTATTTGCGATGAAGCTTGCAGAATATGAAATCATAAAATCAACCAAAGGATTTTCGCCCATTTTATTATTGGATGATTTTTTTGAAAAGCTGGATGAAACTAGAATGAACAACTTATTGAAAATCGTATGTATTGAAAATCAAGGGCAAGTAATTATTACAGACACGCACAAAAGCCGATTACTAGATGTGTTTGAAAAAATGCAGATAAAAGGGCAGATTATTGAATTGTAATTTCACCTCAAACAATGTAACTTTAATTTATGGCTGAATTTTCGATGCAAGAAGCATTACAACAATTTTTGAAACAGAGCAAAATGAAATCGGCGATTCAAGCCATTCAGATAGAAGAATTGTGGGAAGAGCTAATGGGGAAAACGATTTCAAAATACACCGACAGCATAAAAATTATTGGCAGTACTTTATTTGTACACACCAGCGTTGCGCCATTAAGAAACGAACTTTTGTATCAAAAAGACGCCATAATTCAACGGGTAAATGATGCAATGGGTGATACAATAATAAAAGAAGTAAAAATCAATTGATTTTTTAATCAACTTTCAAAATTCTGTCGAAGGTTTCGCGGTCAATCTGACCAATATAATTTCCATTTTCTTTTCCAGATACAAATACCTTAAAATAAGGGATTTCATCAATTCGATAATGTTGTGCGATGGATTTACTTTCGTCAATATTTATACGAATGATGGTTGCTTTTCCTTTATAATCATTGGTAACAGCTTCTAGCAATGGTTCCATTTTTTTACATGGACCGCACCAAGGCGCATAAAAATCTATCAAAACCAATTTTTCTGAATCAATAATTTTCTGGAGAGATTCGAGGGTAAGTGACTCTTTTTTTGTAGGTTCGATATTTTTTAATGGCAAATTAGATTTTTGCCAAGCCAAGATGCCACCTTTTAAGTCAACTACTTTTTCAAAGCCTTGTTTACGCATAAAATTCGCAGCAGACGAGCTTCTTCCTCCAGACAAACAATAAACGTAGTAAGGTAATTTTTTATCGAGATGAACGATTTTCTCTTCAAACTTTGGATCGTTGTAATCTATGTTGACCGCTTTTTCAATAGCACCCGATTTGAACTCTTCTGGCGTACGCACGTCTATTAAGATGGCCTCTTTTTCTTTTTCAAACGCTGCTTTGAATTCAACAGTATTTGAATTTTGTGCATTACACGCGAATATTTGCATCAACATTAAACCAAAGAATAAATACTTCATTATGATATAATTAATTTAAAAAACTAAGTTAGGCATTTAATCTTTTAGAAACAATGAACAAAAAATCTATAAAAAAGGCATCGACACAAAAATCTTTTATTTGTACATTCGCACATGCAAAAATCGGTAGCGCTTCACACTTTGGGTTGTAAATTAAACTTCAGTGAAACCACTGCGATTTCTCGTATGCTTGAAAATGATGGTTTTGAAAAAAAATCGTTTGATGAAATTGCTGATGTATATGTAATAAACACTTGCTCGGTAACCGAAAATGCAGATAAAGAATGCAGACAATTGGTTAGGCGAATTCAAAAAAAAGCGCCTGAAGCCATGGTTGTGATTACAGGTTGTTATGCACAATTAAAACCTGTTGAAATCGCTTCCATACCTGGTGTAAATTTAGTACTTGGTGCAGCAGAAAAGTTCAACATTTCGCAGCACCTTAAAGAATTAAATAAAAATGATGCGGGTAAAATATGCAGTTGTGATATTGAAGATGTAAATGTTTTTGTTCCCTCCCACTCTATAAAAGAAAGAACCCGAATATTTTTAAAGGTTCAGGATGGATGCGATTATAATTGTAGTTTTTGCACCATTCCACTAGCTAGAGGAAAAAGCAGAAGCGATAGTATCGAGAACATCATACAAAACATTGAAGAGATTGCACAAGCCGGTGCCAAGGAAATTGTATTAACTGGAATTAATTTGGGCGATTTTGGAAAAGGATATACAGGTGGAAAAAAGCACGATGAAAGTTTTTTTGAATTGATGCAAAGCATCGAATTAAATTCCCCAATTGAAAGATTTAGAATTTCATCTATAGAGCCCAATTTGCTTACTGATAAGATGATAGATTTTGTAAGTAAGAGTAAAAAGTTCATGCCGCACTTTCATATCCCATTGCAAAGCGGCAGCAATAAAACGCTCGGCAATATGCGTAGGCGTTACAAAAAGGAATTGTTTGAAGAGCGCGTTAAACTCATTAAACAACTCATGCCACATGCGTGTATTGGAGCCGATGTTATTGTAGGATTCCCTGGTGAAACAGACGAAGATTTTAATGAAACGGCGCATTTTATTGAATCACTTGACATATCCTATTTGCATGTTTTTACTTATTCCGAACGAGCGAATACTTTGGCAAACGAAATGAAACCAATTGTTCCGGTTCAAATTAGAAATGAACGAAACAAAATTTTACGAAACATCAGCTATAGAAAAACGGCATCATTCAACGAAAAGCATATTGGTGAAACCCGAAAAGTATTGTTTGAATCGGCAAATAAAAACGGCACCATTGAAGGATTTACAGATAATTATATCAAGATAACTGCAGTGTATAACAAGGATTGGGAAAATAGTGTTGTGGAATGGGTGGTGTAAAAATATGCTTATCATAAAATGGTTGAACCCTTTATGCAACCAGATAAAATTCTACAACCCACGCCTACCGTTGAAACGGTGGGCTATGCAAAAAATAAAAAACACCCAATCTTTACAAATTGAGTGTTTTTAAAAATATAAAATCCAATATTATTCAGCTTGTTTTGCTGGAGTTTCATCCGCTTTTTCCTCTGTTTTTCTTTCAACCAATTTACCAAGCTCAGAACCGCGTTTTTGTTTCTGTTGTGCTTTTGGTGCAAACATAACCAACATCCTTTTACCTTCCATTTTTGGTAATCCTTCTAAAGCGCCAACATCTTTTAGTCGATCGGCAAATTTCAAAAGTAGTAATTCACCTCTTTCTTTAAACATAATCGCTCTTCCTTTAAATTGAACGTGGGCTTTTACTTTATCGCCTTCTGAAAGGAATTTCTCGGCATGTTTTACTTTAAATTCAAAATCATGATCATCTGTATTGGGCGTAAAACGAATTTCTTTTACTTCACTCGTTTTTGCCTTTGCCTTCATTTCTTTCTTCTTCTTTTTCTCTTCATAGAGAAACTTGTTGTAATCGATCACACGGCAAACGGGCGGATTGGCACCTGGTGAAATTTCCACCAAATCCAATTCCATGGATTGTGCTAGTTTGATTGCATCTGGCGTTGCTAAAATACCAGGTGTAATGTTTTCACCTACCAATCGTACCTCAAGTACTTTTATCATAAAATTGGTACGATGTTCTTGCTGTTGTTCTTTTTTAAAGCGTGGATTAAATGCGCCCCTTGGGGGCCTTGGAGGAAATGCCATTTAAATTATTTGGTTTACAATGTTGTTTTAATAATTAAAAATAATACAAATTTTATTATTCTCCGATTCTATCTTCAATTTCCTTTGAAATCTCTTGTACAAATTCGGATAATGCTTTAGCGCCCATATCACCTTTCCCTTGTCTGCGAATAGAAACTTGCGTTTCGTTCATTTCTTTTTCGCCAATTACAAGCATATATGGAACCTTCATCAATTCGGTATCTCTGATTTTTTTTCCAATTTTTTCGTTTCTATCATCTATTTCAACACGCACGCCAACCGCTCTCAATGTCGATAATACTTGTTTGGCATAATCCATAAACTTATCGCTTATTGGCAAGATTTTCACTTGCATTGGCGCTATCCATGTTGGAAATTTACCCGCATAATGCTCTAATAAGAAGCCGATAAATCTTTCATGTGTTCCCAAAGGAGCACGATGTATAATCAACGGCACATCGGTACTATTGTTTTGAGTGGTATATGATAATTTGAATTTATTACCACTATTGAAATCCACTTGATTGGTTGCCAATGTAAATTCTCTGCCAATAGCCGACCAAATTTGCACATCTATTTTAGGACCATAGAAAGCAGCTTCATCTTGTACTTCTATAAATGGAATGTTTGATTCTATTAATGTTTCGCGAACCATTGATTCTGTTTGTTCCCATAGTACAGGCTCATCAATATATTTTTGTCCGCGCTTTGAAGGCTCATGCAAACTCAAACGCATTACATATTTATCAATGCCAAATATTTTAAAATACTTGAGATACATTTCATTCACCGCTCTAAATTCTTCTGCAAATTGTTCTTTACTGCAATAAATATGCGCATCATTCATGTGTAAGCAACGCACGCGCATCAAACCAAATAATTCACCACTTTGTTCGTAGCGATAACATGTGCCATACTCAGCTATACGAAACGGCAAATCTTTATAACTTTTAGGTTCAGCATCAAATATTTTATGGTGATGCGGACAGTTCATTGCCCTTAAATAATATTTTGTACCATCTAGCTCCATTGGAGGGAACATGCTATCCGCATAATAAGGCAAATGCCCACTAGTAAGGTACATTTCTTCTTTTGCGATATGTGGCGTAACTACTCTTTTGTACCCAGCAGCTGATTCTGTTTCTTTAGCCAATCTTTCCAACTCTTCTATAATGATTCCACCATTTGGCAACCAAAGTGGAAGTCCTTGTCCAACCATATCATCAAAAGTGAAAATGCTTAATTCTTTTCCTAATTTTCTATGATCTCTTTTTTTAGCTTCTTCCAACATCAAAATATATTCGTCGAGTTCTTTTTGATTTGGAAAAGTAACCCCATAAATACGGGTTAATTGTTTGTTCTTTTCGTCGCCTTTCCAATATGCACCTGCAATGCTGGTTAATTTAATGGCTTTGATATGTCCAGTTGAAGGAATATGTGGACCTCTGCACAAATCTGTAAAACTTCCTTGGGTATAAAAACTAATTTCTCCATCGGTTAAATTACTCAACAAATCCAATTTGTATTCATCGCCTTTTTCAGTAAAATATTGAATGGCTTCAGCTTTGGGCATTGCTTTTTTAATAAACGTATTATTTTGCTTTGCAAACTCATTCATCTTTTTTTCTAATACAAGCAAATCTTCTTCAGACATTTTTGTATCGCCTAAATCAATGTCGTAATAAAATCCCCTATCTACAGCAGGACCAACCCAAAATTTAGCATGAGGGAAAATATTTTGAACGGCTTCGGCCATTAAATGGGCGGATGAATGCCAAAAAGTAGACTTCGCTTCTTTGTCATCCCAAGTCAATAATTTCAATGAAGCATCCGTATTTATTGGACTTAACGCATCTACAACTTGACTATTCACTGAAGCTGCTAATACTTTTCTAGCCAATCCTTCACTTATCGATTTTGCAATATCCATTGCCGAAACGCCTGAATCGTAAGCCCTTACACTTCCATCTGGTAACGTTATATTTATCATCATAATTTATAAATTCTTAAATTTCGAGCCCAAATTTAACGAACTCTTTGCTATCTTCATTGCATAAGAAGTTATTTTAGTCAATAAATCATGTTTATTTTTGCGGTGTACAAATTTTTACAGCGTTATGTTTAAAAGTATCTACATCATTATTTTTTCTTTCTTTGGAATTATCGCAAGTGTTTTTGCTCAAAACTTTTCGGGGCAATGGAAGGGTGAGTTTATCGATAAGAGTACATCACGTGGAAATTTCTCAGGTGAAAAATGCGAATATGTGTTAGAGTTAGAAGTGAATGGAACTACTGCAACAGGATCTTCTTATACTTATTTTACAGAAAATGGAAAACGGTTTTACACCATTTGTAAAGTAGAAGGTACCATTGAAAATAAAAAGAAATACATCGAAATAAAAGAAATAGAACGCCTCAAAACCAATATCCCATTAAATATTGCCAACTGTTTTCAAGTACATAAATTAACTTATTTCAAAAAAGGAGATGAAGAAACCATGGATGGAAATTGGATTCCATCGCCTAATCAAAAAGGAAACTGTGGATTTGGTATAACTAATTTAATCAGAAGAACACTGATAAAAAATTATCCTGGTGCTTATTCAAAAGTGCAAAACAATGTAGATAAAAAGCCCAGCACCAATCCTATTGCAAAAGGGAACATCACATCCAAAACAAAAATTGAAAAAACAACAAAAACAACCACAGCTAAAATAGATACAAATTCAAATAATAATTTAGCAAAAACAACAAACTCTGTAAAAAAAGAAGAAATCATAGAATCGACAACTAAAGAAAGTGAAAAATTCATTCAATCAACAGAAGACATTTCTAAATTAGAAAAAAGAAAAAATTTAGTTATAAAAACTATTGAGGTAGAAAACAGTACTGTAAAAATAGATCTCTATGATAACGGAGAGATAGATGGAGACAGCATTTCTTTGTTTTATAATGGTAAATTGTTGCTATCAAACAAACGTTTATCCGACAAATCCATCAGTTTGAATTTACCAGTAGAAGCAAATCAAAACACCAACGAACTTATAATGTTTGCTGAAAACCTGGGTAGAATAGCGCCCAATACGGCTTTAATGGTAGTTACAGATGGCTCGAACCGTTACGAAATTCGAATTACTTCAGATTTAGAAAAAAGTGGGGTTATTCGATTTATACATAAAGCCAATAAATAAAGGGAAATGAATAATGAACAACCCTTTGTAAAAATTAAAAAAGAACCTGTTGATTTTTTTTTGGAATATTCGGCTTTGATTGTGTTGATTGCCACTTGGGGATTTACCATCTACCATTTTAATAAACTACCTGATATTATTGCAACGCATTTTGATTTAAATGGAAACCCCAATGGCTTTGGTAGTAAATTTACAATTTGGTTGCTTCCGATAATTATTACTTTGGTTTACATCCTTATTTATGTTTTAAATCGGTATCCACATAAATTCAATTATCTAACTAAAATAACGGAGCAAAATGCAAGTAAGCAATACAAATTGGCTTCTCGTTCTATGCGCATTATTTTGTTCAACATCACATTATTGTTTGGATTTATAACGTTTAAAGAAATTGATGGCGCTTATACCAAATCATCTACTTTAGAATGGTGGTTTATCCCTTTGCTTTTGGGTTCATCAATTATCCCTACATTTTACATGATAATTGCATCGGGATCGAAAAAATATAGGTAATGATTTGTGTTTAACGGATTTTTCAATTATTATCAATAATAAAAAATGTTTAAAATCAAAGCTATAAAGCAGGTTGAATTTCTGTTTTTCTTTCATTTAGAATTTTACACCCGTTTATAAAACCGACATCATGATTTTTATATGCCGCACCTACGGACTCTAGCAACATGCCGCACCTACGGAGCTCACAAAAATCATCATAATTCATTCTAAAAACATATCGCTCCTACGGAGCTATTAATATTTCGCTTCTCTGAAGTTATTAATTGGTCGCTCCTCTGGAGCTATTAATAATTCAATTCCTATGGAGCTGAAGAGAAGATGAGTAATGTGTAAGTATGGACACATGAACAATTATTTTGTACATCGGATAAAAAGCCCTACCGGGACGAACTATTACTAACAACATATAAAACCATCAAATAAAAGCTCCGTAGGAGCGGCCTGATGATTAGAGCTCCGTAGGTGCGACCAAAACAAACCCATTTTTTAAAACTTAAAATTCCAAGTCACAGAAGGAATGATCGGAAAAATAGACACTTGCTTTGCCTGAATCCTCAGACTCCCTTCTGCTGCACTTCCTGATTGATCGTAATAAATAAAATACGGATTCTTTCTGCTGTACACATTATATGCGCCAAATACCCATTCTGTTTTCCATTTCCTATTTTGATTTTTTCTGGGCGTTAATATTGCAGCTACATCTAAGCGATGATATGAAGGCAAACGATATTGGTTGATGCGGCTAAACTCTTGTGTCAACACCCCATCTACCAAATAAAAACGTTGTGGTAAGGTTACGGCATTACCAGTTCCATAAATAAATGTGGCTGATAATTTCCATTTATTGTTCAACTGATACATACCCACTACACTTAAATCATGGCGTCTATCATATTTTGCGGGATATTTTTCTCCAAAATTCAAATCTGCAAATTTTCGCCATGTCCAACTGAGTGTGTACCCTACCCAACCGGTAAGTTTTCCTCGAACTTTATTCACTAAAAATTCAGATCCGTAACTCCAGCCTTTACCAAATACAAACGAATTTTCGGTGTCATCCAAACTGTTTGGCGTATACCCTTCGCTATATTCAATTTGATTCTGCATGTCTTTATAATACACTTCTACAGAGGTTTCAAACATATTGTTTTTGAAATTTTTAAAGAATCCTGCTGCATACAACCAACTGATTTGAGGTTTTACTTTGTACGTACTCGACACCCAAATATCGGTTGGCAATGTTGTACCCGAATTGCTGACCAAATGTATGTATTGAAAATTTTTAGTTACGGATGCTTTTATAGATGTTTCATCGTTTATGGCATAACGTAAGGTTGCCCTCGGCTCTAATCCACCATAAGTTTTAACCGGTTGTCCATTTTTATACACCGTACTGTCTAAGCGGTTTCCATCAACATCCGTTTTGTATAATTTATATGGACCAACCTGTTGAAAAAAGCTATACCTCAAACCAACATTCAGTTGCAGTTTTTGACTTATTTCGATATCATCTTGAACATAAACAGCCGCTTCTCTAGCGTATTTAATTTGTGCATTTTGAGGATTAAACACAATAGAATCCTGATTTCCAGAAATTACAGAAGGAGTAAACTTGTGATACGTATATGCAGCTCCAAATTTAATTCTGTGTTTAGAAAATGGATAGAAATCGAAATCTTGTTTGATGCTCAAATCCCTGATGCCCGAGGCCAATTTGATGTTGAAATTGTTTTGCAACGCTTGAAAACTAAAATTATAATCGTTGTAAACAGCTGTGGTATTTGCAAAAAGTTTTTTATTGAACACGTGATTCCACCTTAATGTACCAGTAGAATTTCCCCATGGGATTTTTACATCCAAACTTTGTGCACCATTTTTAAAATCAAACACATCTCTACCGAAATAGCCACTTATGTATAATCTGTCTTTTTCAGAAAATCTATAATTTGCTTTTGCATTTAAATCATAAAAATAATAACCTGATCCATAAAACTGACTGCTTTTAGAAACGAAAGGTTTTGTTAATGCGTCGATATACGTTCTTCTTGCAGAAATAATAAACGAAGATTTATCTTTTACCAACGGACCTTGTATAGAAATACGTGAAGCAATAACGCCAATTCCGCCATCTACTTGCATTTTTTGATTGTTTCCTTCTTTCATAGAAACATCTAACACGCTAGAAAGTCGGCCACCATATTGTGCGGGCATTCCGCCTTTGATCAAAGAAACATTTTTAATGGCATCTGCATTAAACACCGAAAAGAAACCGAATAAATGACCGGTGTTATATACAACCGCATCATCCAATAAAATTAAGTTTTGATCAGGTCCACCACCACGTACATAGATACCCGAACTCCCCTCCCCTGCGTTTCTTACGCCTGGCAGTAATTGAATCACTTTTAATAAATCTACTTCCCCTAAAAATGCAGGAACAGATTTGATTTGATCAATCGGCAAGGTGGTTTTTCCCATTTGAGCCGATCTTACATTGTTGTCTTTTTTTGAGGCTGTTATTACAACTTCTTGAGAAAGTGTAGTTGTTGGTTTTAAACTGATGTTTAATGAAGTATCGGAATTTAATTGAATAGCAATTTTTTCAGACTGATATCCAATAAATGAACAAGTGATTTCATAATTACCTTCATTTAATGTTAATGAGTAATATCCAAAAGTGTTTGAAGGCACACCTTTTGTATTGCCTTTTACAGAAAGCGTAGCACCAATAAGGGTTTCGCCAGAATACTGGTCTTTTATATACCCGTTAATGGTATATTTTTTCTTATTTATTGATTTGTCATTTTGGGCAAATATTGGGGTAGAAAACAAGAAAAAAGCAATCAGCGAAATGCTGATTAAAAAAAAACGCCTCATATAATTATTTTGATTTAATGGTATCTTTTATTTCGCCGCAATTCAACATTCCGGAATGATATTTAGGATGATGTTTGCCCAAGTATGGATTTACTATTTCTTTGTTGTTGCTAATCCAATTTGCAGGCTCCGTATCATTAAATGCCATTGGACAATTTTGTAGATATAAAACTGGGCCTTCATACTTTATTGCATTGAAAAATGTGGGATACATTACATCTGTTAATGCACTAAAATCTCTGCGCATTTCGGTTATGTCTTTTTGTTGTAATAACGAATTGGCATTTGCTAAAATATCAGTTTTTGTCATGTTTACTGTTTCGAAAATGCCAGATGAATCTTTGGCTAATTCCGACAAATTAAGGGCTTCAAGTTGCTTAATAAACTCAATATTTTTTGATTTTATCATACTCGTATCTTCTTCTACAAAAGCATCTTTAACACTCAAGTAAGTATTAACCAATTGATTTATAGATTGATTAAATGTATCAGAATGTGCTTTTAGAACAATAGCTTCTTGTTTGGTTTCTTGTTTATTGACTTCCGATTTTTTTGCAAAGAAAAAATAGCTGCCTATTAAAAAAACAGCGATTAAGGCATAGAAAAAATATTTCCTCATGATTTATATTTAGCACAAAAATATCGCATTGTAAACAAAAATAACATTATTCATTTTTGAAAATCCGATTCAGATTTTATAGGGAAGACTTTTGCGACATATTTCTTAATAAACTCAAATATTGTAAACTGTTTTTTTATTCTATTATGTTAATATAAACCTATCAAGATAAAAAGCTAAATTTGCGAAAATAAATACAACTCATGTTACTAGGATTACAAAATGTGACTTTCGAATTTGGTGCGAGAACTATTGTTGAGGATGCAACTTGGCATATTCAACCCAACGAACGTATTGGATTAATAGGATATAATGGTACTGGAAAATCTACCCTTTTAAAAGTATTAACCGGTCAATATACGCCTGCAAAAGGAAATGTTGAAAAAGGCAGAGAAACCAGTATCGGCTTTCTTCATCAGGATTTATTGGGTTTTGATACTGAAGATTCGATTCTTGAAGTAGCCCTTGGTGCTTTTGAACGCGTAAAAGAATTAGAGCGTCAACTCGAAGTAATGGGTGAAGAATTGGCAAAAACGGGCGATGAAAAACTCGCCAATGATTATGCTGATTTATTGCATGAAATGGATGTTTTAGATGGATATAGCATTCACCATAGAACGGAGGAGATTTTACAAGGACTTGGATTTACAAATGCGGAATTGCACAAACCCTATAAAAATTTTAGTGGAGGTTGGAGAATGCGTGTGTTATTGGCTAAAATGATTTTGCAAAATCCAGATGTATTGTTGATGGATGAACCTACGAATCACTTGGATATGCCGAGTATTGAGTGGCTGGAAAAATATTTGATGCATTACCAAGGTTCGGTAGTTATTGTATCGCATGATCGTTTTTTCTTGGATAGAATGACCAATAAAATTGTAGAATTGTATCAACAGCAGTTACATTTTTACACGGGCAACTATTCGTACTACGAAAAAGAAAAAGAGATTCGTGTAGACATGCAGAAAAAGGCGTTTGAAAATCAACAGGATTATATCCGCCAACAAGAACGATTTGTGGAGCGATTTAAAGCAAAAGCAAGTAAAGCCGCTCAAGCACAAAGTATTGTAAAAAGATTGGACAAATTGGATAGAATTGAAGATGTGGAAATCGAGCGTCCAAATATGCGCATCAACTTTGCGGTAGAAAAACAACCTGGTAAAGTTATTTGCACACTTAAAAACATTACCAAAAGATTTAAAGAAGTTCATATTGTAGAAAACACAGGAGCAGAAATTGATCGCGGTGATAAAATTGCATTGATTGGCGCAAATGGAAAGGGTAAATCTACCTTATTGAGAATCATTGCTGGTGCAGAAACATTTGATGGCGATAGAGAATGGGGACACAATGTGATGGAATCGTTTTATGCGCAGCATCAGCTTGAAGCGCTTAACATGAATAATGACATTTTAGAAGAATTAAAAGATGCCAGAAGTGGAAAAAATGATTTAGAGTTAAGGAGTTTATTGGGTGCGTTTTTATTCAGTGGAGATGCGGTAGAAAAAAAAGTAAAAGTATTGAGTGGTGGAGAAAAAGCACGTGTGGCACTTGCGAAAACCATTGCCAGCAAAGCCAATTTTTTAATGTTGGATGAACCTACCAATCACCTTGATATCCACTCTGTTGATTTACTTGTTGAGTCGTTAAACAAATACGAAGGCAGTTTGATTCTGGTTAGTCACGACCGTTATTTCATTAGCCGAATTGCGAATAAAATTTGGGAAATTGACGATCAAAAAATACGTGAATTCAAAGGCACTTATGCTGAGTGGGAAGATTGGAAAGAGCGCAAACTAAAAACGGATGCCGCTTTAAAAAAAAATGACATTCCTGTAGTTAAGGAAGCGCCAAAAGAAGTAAAGCCAGTAAATACAAGCATTTCAAATGATGCAAAGAAAGAATTGCAAAAAGTAAAAACCCAATTCAAACAGTTGGAGGAGAAATTGGTTTCTCTAAAAACGAATAAAACGGAGTTGGAAAACAAACTTGCAGACCCAGAAATTTATGGCAATAAAGATAAATTTATTCAGGCTGAAACTGCCTATAAAAAAGCATCACAAGAACTAGACCAAGCCAATAAAGAATACGAAATCGTTTTTGAAAAAATGATGGAATTGGAAGGGTAAAAAAAGTAAAAATTTAAAAGTAAAAAGTAAAAAAAATCCAAAGTTGTGTTTATAAAAAATTCAATTAAGTAGATTCACCAAATTTTTAATTTTTAATTTTAAATTTTGACTTAAATATTTTACTATGAGCGTTCAGATTCATTCATCTTGGAAAAAAGTTTTAAAGTCGGAATTCAAGAAGCCATATTTTGAGCAGTTAACTACTTTTTTAAATACCGAAAAAGCACAAGGTAAAACCATATTACCTCTAGGATCATTGATTTTTAATGCATTTGAGCAAACACATTTTGATAATGTACGTGTGGTTATTTTAGGGCAAGATCCTTATCATAAAAAAGGTCAGGCGCATGGGCTCAGCTTTTCGGTTCCTAACGGCGTTGCTTATCCGCCTTCACTCCAAAACATTATTAAAGAATTGAAATCGGATATTGGTTTGTCTGTTCCAGAGAAAAAAGGAGATTTGACTTGCTGGGCAAAGCAAGGCGTATTGTTGTTAAACGCATCGCTTACCGTTAGAGAAGGCGAACCGCTTAGTCATGAAAAATACGGATGGATGAATTTTACAGACGCCGTTATCTATGCTTTATCCGAACAAAAAAAGGACATTGTATTTTTACTTTGGGGAAAATTTGCCCAACAAAAAGCAGATTTAATTCATCCGGCAAAGCACCATATTTTAACCGCTGCCCACCCTTCCCCATTGTCTGCGCACAAAGGATTTTTAGGTTGCAAACATTTTTCAAAAACCAATCAATTGCTCATGAAATCAGGACTTGAGCCAATAGACTGGAAACTTGTTTAATAAAAAAATCTTCTATATTAATCAAAAATCAAAAAAATAGAAATCATTTGAAAACCATTTTAAAAAATATTTTTGCAAGATTTTGGGCAGTATGGGGTTTGGTAACTTTTGTAACCACTTTTCTGATTATTATAATTCCGGCTTTATGTTATCATTTATTTAAAAATAAAATTCGTGGTCAAAAATATTTCATACTCATTTCAAATATTTGGATGCGTGTATGGCTTTGTTTGATTGGTTGCAGATTAATCATATCAGGAAAAAACAATTTTATAGAAAACAAAAACTACATCGTTGTATTTAACCACAATGCTTTACTCGACATTCCACTATCTGCACCATTTGTACCCGGAGCGCATAAAACCATTGGCAAAGCTTCATTTTCAAAAGTTCCATTGTTTGGATTATTTTACAAAATTGGCGCCATACTGATTGATAGAAGCGATGAAAAAAGCAGAGCCAAAAGTTACGAAGCCATGAAAATGGTTTTAAGTAAAGGAATGCACATGTGTATTTATCCAGAAGGGACAAGGAATAGAAGTAATCAGGTTTTAAAAACTTTTTTTGATGGTGCATTTAAATTATCCTTTGAAACACAAAAAGAAATTATTCCTTGTATTATTACCGGTACTAAAATAGCCATGCCAATTGATAAGGCATTTTTCCTTTTGCCTACAAAATTGAGCATGACTTTTCTTCCTGCTGTATCTCCCGAAGGATTCACAGCAAAAACGATGAATGTGCATGTGCATGATTTGATGACGAAAGCTTTGTTGGATAGAAAATAATTCTCTTCTACAAATCATAAAAATATCTCGTCCTATTTACCTTAATGTCCCTCAATAAGCTTGATTTAGGACTAATATTGATGGTAAAGAATTTATATCTTCCAACCGGAGAAATGGATACCGACATTTGCCAGCAATGTAAATCACGCGATAAATTCATGGATAATACGCCCAATTCTTTTAAACTAACATTGTAAGAACCCGACATGCCAATTTTCCATTTTGGCGTTAAGTTAATATCACCATTCCAATTGAGATCTTGATTGATGGTAGTCGTAAATTTTGATGGATTTGTTGGTGATAAATTTCTAAAAAACCTCAAAGAATAAGAAAACGATACACTCCAAGGAATGGAGAAATCTGCAAATTCGCTGGCATTTTTTTGAATGTACGCCGCTTCTTGCTGATATTCATCCATCGGCATTCCGTTTTGCTGATTGGGGTTTGTTGTTTGTTGATTGTTGTTTGTTGATTTTTTATCACCACCATTAAATTTACTGTCTAATGACACTTGACCAGACACCAACCTTCCCAGAGATATAGGTGTCTTTGTCCAGATTAATTTTTTAGTTCTGATGCCGCTGTTATTGGTAATGTAAGGATCAAAAATGGCGCTAGCTGTAATGCTTAATTTATTCAGCAAATTAGTCCTGGCAGCTACTTGTAAATATTCCAATTGAAAAGAATCCTTTAAAAAATTATA
>VFKL01000186.1 GCA_009885535.1 Chitinophagaceae bacterium
ATCTATTACAAATTGATCCCAACTATATTTGAAGGGTTCTGATTTTACAAGCCAGTAAGACATATGTTTGGTGTTTGGTGTTTGGTGTTTGGTGTTTGTTGTTTGTTGTTTGTTGTTTGTTGTTTGTTGTTTGTTGTTTGTTGTTTGTTGTTCAGCCCCCTCAATCCCCCAAGGGGGAAGTAGAACTTTCTAAAATTATTGAATGTTTACGCTTAATTAAGAAGAAAATTTTCAAAGCCTCCAACATCCCCAACCTCTTAAACGTCTTAAACGTTTTCAACCTCTTAAACCTCTTCTTCTAGCTTCTTATCGCCTTCACCGGATCCATTTTGGCGGCACGTGATGCGGGAATAATACCGGCTAATATGCCAACTGCCAAACAAATACATACGGTGGTGAAAATCATTGGTGCTGATAAATACACCGGAAAATCTAAAGGCCCGGATAAAATTAAGGTTAAAATATACACCAACAATAATCCAATTGCACCACCTAAAATACATAATATAGACGCTTCCAAAAGAAACTCAAATAGTATGGTTCCTTTTTTAGCACCTATAGCTTTTTTTAATCCAATTATTGGCGTTCTTTCTTTAACGGTGACAAACATAATATTGGCAATGCCAAACATCCCAACAATTAAACTGATTCCGCCAATGATTGAACCCACAATATTTATAGTTACAAATGAATCCGATATGGCTTTACTAAATGCTTCTACACTATTTAATGAAAAATTATCTTCTTGAAGCGGACTTAGTTTTCTAATCTGACGCATTACCCCACGTAGTTCTTGACTCAGTGCATTTGTAGTGGTATTTTCAGCTCCCTTCACAATTAAAATGGGATTTGACATTTCAGGATCAAATAATCCGCGTGCATATTTATTATTCAGCATCACAGATTTATCATAATCCCAACCAATAAAGCTTTTGCCTTCTTTTTTAATTACACCAATAATAGTCACTTTTTTCCCTTTTACATCAATTTGCTTTCCAATGGCGCGATCTGCTGATCCAAATAAATCTTCGGCGTTGGTATAACCAATCAAACAATTATTTGTTCCATTTTCAAATTCAGAAGAAGAAAAATATCTACCTACTTCAAATTGCAATGGTTGTATTTTAATTTGTGATTCATTGATACAATATATAGTTGCGTTTTCAATGACTTCATCTTTGTAAGATACATTTGTAAATGATTGCATCAAATAAGTGATGGATTCTGTTAAATCAGATCTTTGTTTGATCAAAACCGTTTCCTCATTTTTCATGATTGGCCTAGCACGATATTTCCACATCGGTTTATCAGGTCCACCACTATAATCCCATTTGTCGATATAAATGGTATTATTACCCAAACTTTTTACTTCGTTTTGAATGTTCTTTTCTAAACTTCCAACCGTTGTTAATACGCCAATAATACAGAAAATACCAAAGGCAACTCCGGTTAAACTCAAAGCAGTGCGCAACTTATTTACTTTAAGTTCCTGAAATGTTAAACGAATTGAATTTTGAAATATGCTAAGCGATTTGCGCATGGTGCTAAATTACAATACTAAATTTAGTAATGATATGTTTCTGGTTATTGATTTTAAGAATTAATCGTAATGATTATTTTTTTTCTAATAAAAATGATTGAATATGTTGTTCAAATTCATCGGCGCTCATTTCCGATTCTATAAACAATCTAGAATTTGTTTTTTTAGAAATAAATAAAGTTGCAGGAATTGAGCCACTCCAAGAAGAATCAAAAGCTGGGCAAAAATAATCGGCATTGGTTTCATTAAGCCAAGTCGTATTCATTTTAAGATGCCTTTTTTTAATAAAACGTTTTAGCTTTTTGGGATAATCTTTATCTGCATCTACACTCACAAAAATCAATCTTATTTTTTCGCCATATTTCGCTGAAACATTGATTAAATCTGGTATTTCTTCCACGCAAGGCTTGCAAAATGTAGCCCATAAATTAATGATTAGTAAATCTACTTTTGCCGTATCCGCATATTGTTTAAAATCAATTACTTTCCATTTGGGAATGTTTTGTGCAGAGGAAGAAAAAAAACAAAATGAGAGAACAATAATGGTAATTATTTTATTCATATCCGTAAAATTAAAGGAAAAAAGGACTAATTATATACTTTCGTAAACGTTCCCAGTATTTTGATTTTGGTCAATCCCCTATTTCAAGTTATTTTCGCATTCAATTATAAAAAATCAAAACTTATGACATACGACGTAATCGTTTTAGGCAGCGGTCCGGGTGGATATCCTGCAGCAATCAGAGCTAGTCAATTGGGCAAAAAAGTAGCTATTGTAGAAAGAGAAAGTTTGGGCGGCATCTGCTTAAACTGGGGTTGTATTCCTACAAAAGCGTTATTGAAAAGTGCTCAAGTATTTGAATATACAAAGCATGCTGCTGATTATGGCATCAAAATAGATTCAGCCATTGCCGAGTTTGAAAATGTAATCAAACGCAGTCGCGGTGTGGCTGACAAGATGAGTAAAGGCATTCAGTTTTTGATGAAGAAAAATAAGATTGATGTAATCATCGGGAATGGCAAATTGATTGCTTCAAATAAATTGGAAGTGGTAGCTGCTGATAACAGCAAACAAATTCTTGAAGCAAAAAACATTGTTATAGCAACTGGAGCTAGAGCGCGTCAATTGCCAACGATGCCTATTGATGGAAAGAAAATTATTGAATATAGATTAGCGATGTCATTGCCGACACAACCAAAATCAATGATTATTTGTGGAAGCGGTGCCATTGGATGTGAGTTTGCTTATTTCTACAACAGCATGGGTACACAAGTTACCATTGTAGAATTCATGCCACGTATCGTTCCTGTAGAAGATGAAGACATCAGCAAGGAAATGGAAAAGCAATTTAAAAAACAAGGCATGACCATCATGACCAACAGTGAGGTAATCAAAGTAGATACTTCTGGAGATGGTGTAAAAGCAACGATCAAAACAGCAACAGGTGATGTGGTATTGGAAGCTGATATTTTATTGAGTGCTGTAGGTGTTGTAGCAAATATCGAAAATATCGGTTTGGAATCATTGGGTGTAAAAACAGACAAAGGAAAAATAATTGTAGATGCATATCAACAAACAAGTATAGCTGGATTGTATGCAATTGGTGATTGTACACCTGGTCAATCATTGGCACACGTAGCAGCAAAAGAAGGCATCAATGCAGCAGAACATTTAAGCGGTCATAAGCCAGAACCAATGGATTATAATAACATTCCGGGTTGTACATATACTTCTCCTGAAATCGCATCTGTAGGATATACAGAGAAAGCAGCAAAAGAAGCAGGATATGAAATCAAAGTGGGTAAATTCCCTTTCATAGCAAGTGGAAAAGCAGTAGCAGGTGGCACAACAGAAGGATTTGTAAAAGTAATATACGATGCTAAATACGGCGAATTTTTAGGTTGTCATATGATTGGAAACAACGTGACAGAAATGATTGCTGAAGCTGTTGTAGCACGTAAATTAGAAACAACCGCACATGAGATTTTGAATGCAGTTCATCCACATCCAACGATGAGTGAAGGATTAAAAGAAGCAACTGCTGCAGCTTACGGAGAAGCGATAGATATTTAATTTATTTGTGAAATAATCAAATTTAAAATAAAAAATAAAGGCTCGAAATTTCGGGCCTTCATTTTTGTGTTTTAAAGCTTAAAATAAAAGTATCATTTTTTCCATCAAAATTAAACACTTACAAAATCAGTATAATCAAAGCCCCAGCGGGGCGGCATAATAATAATATAAAAGCATCATGTTGTCCATCAAGATTTACAGTTTTAAAATCAATATAATCAAAGCCCCAGCGGGGCGGCATGACCATAAAACATGTGACAACCGATATTTGAGCTCCGTAGGTGCGGCATAAAAAAAACGACAAACAAAAATATCTCGCTCCCACGGAGATAATAATGAAATAAAAACTATTTCAAACAAAATATGTACGTTTGTACAATTGGCAGAGATAAACATCATATTAAACATACTCGAAACGTTGAAAGCGGAAAAACCAGATTCCGTTTTTATCAATAGCTTACATCATCAATTTTGTAATCGAGGAGGATTAAGCAAAAAACAGCTTGAAGGACTTTTTTCAAAAGCTGAAAAATCTGGTATTATTTCAACTGCGAAGCTTGCAACATTAGACGCAATCATTAAAAAAAAACCTACCCGATACAAATCAGATGTTCCTTTAAAAGCGCCAGAGCCTGAAAAAAAAGAATCTGTGTTACCTTTGATCGAACAAATTTTGGAAAAATTTCCACAACATAAAATGGCCTTATTTTTACATACCAAAAGTACCAACAATCAAATATTGACGGACGCTGAGATTGCAGAAATAAAACGTTTGGCTAAATTATTAATAAAGTAAAAAAATAAAAAGTGAAAAGTGAAAATTAAAAAGTGAAAGTATATTCAACAATTTTGATTTTTTAATTTTTACTTTTGAATTAAATATTCTAACATGAAAAAAGTTATTCTGGGATTTATCGCAATTGTATTTTTATCGGTTCAAACTAAGGCTGATGAAGGCATGTGGTTGCCACAATTGTTACAAATGTTAAATGAAAAGGAAATGCGTAAAATGGGTATGAAGCTTCGTGCCAAAGACATTTACGATATCAATAAAAGCAGTTTGAAAGATGCCATTGTAAGTTTAGGCGGTTTTTGTACAGCAGAAGTAATATCAGACAAAGGATTAATCTTAACCAATCACCATTGTGGATTTGATGCCATTCAAAACCATTCAACATTGGAAAATAATTATATCAAAAATGGTTTTTGGGCAGCCAATAACAATTCAGAAATTAAAAACCCAGGTTTGTTTGTGTCATTTATCATAAATATAGAAGACTTCACCAATCAGGTTTTAAGTGGTGTTTCAAAAGAATTATCTGAAAAAGACAGACAAGCAATGATTGAAAAAAACATTGCACAAATAAAAAAAGAATTCAAAAAAGAAACATATCAAGATATCATTGTTCGTTCTTTTTTTGATGGCAATAAATACTATCTATTTGTAACCGAAACCTATAAGGACGTTCGTTTGGTTGGCGCCCCTCCTGCTTCAATTGGCAACTTCGGAAAAGATACTGACAATTGGATGTGGCCAAGACATACCGGCGATTTTTCTATGTTTAGAATTTATGCAGATAAAAACAATAAACCAGCGAGCTATTCTCCTGATAACGTTCCTTATGTTCCTAAGCGTTCACTTAATATTTCTTTAAAAGGATTAAAAGAAAATGATTTTACTATGGTGATGGGATTTCCTGGACGTACCAATGAATACTTACCCTCTTATGCCATAAAGCAAATTATGGAAATTAGTAATCCAGCTAAAATAAAAATACGCCATCAGGTACTTGATGTAATGGGCTCATTTATGAGAAAAGATGAACTGATTAAAATAAAATATGCAGCCAAATATGCCACTATAGAAAATGCCTATAAAAAATGGCAAGGCGAATTATTGGGCTTACAAAAATCAAATGGCATAAAAAAGAAATTGGATTACGAAGCGGATTTTAAAACATTGATTGCTAATAATTCAGATTGGCAAAATAAATATGGTAGTTTATTGGAAGATTTGTCTACTGGCTATAGTGATCTAGAACCTTTAATTATTCCGCGTGATTATTTTAATGAAATAATACCAAGAATAGAACTATTCAACCTCGCTTCATCATTCAACAATTTATTTAAAAACTATTCCAAAGACACCGCATCCAACAATAAAAAAAATCAGGAAGTTATCGAAAAGATTGAAGACATTTTAAAGGAATACGATCCCTCTGTAGATAAAAAACTATTTGTTAACTTATTGAATTTGTATATTAACGATCAAAGCTCAGAGTACATTTCACCAAAGTTATTAGAACTGATAAGTGAATATAAAGACATGAATAAAGTAGCGGATTATATCTATGCTAATTCTAAATTAACCAAGATTGACAGCATTAAAACCTTGTTGGAATATAGTCCAATGATTGTAACAGATATCATCAAAAACGACCCTGCTTTTGCGCTGTACATGAGCATCTATAATACTTATGTAAAAGAAACTTCGAGCTATGTTCTAGATATGCAAGCCGACATAAATCGATTACAAAGAAATTATATGGAGGCGCAATTAACAGTGTTTAGCAATAAAAGATTTTATCCAGATGCAAACAGCACTTTACGTGTAGCTTATGGCAAAGTAAAAGGTTATGCGCCCAAAGATGCGTTGCAATATAATTTCTATACCTATATGGAAGGCATTATGGAAAAATATAAACCAGGAGATTATGAATTTGATGTACCTCAAAAATTAATTGATTTATATAATGCAAAAGATTTTGGTCAGTATGGTGTAAATGGTAAACAACCTGTTTGTTTTATCGCCTCAAATCATACTACTGGAGGCAATTCTGGAAGTCCGGCTTTAGATGCTAAAGGAAATTTAGTAGGATTAAATTTTGATCGTGTTTGGGAAGGTACTATGAGCGATATGAACTACGATCCCACCATTTGTAGAAATGTAATGGTTGATATTCGCTACGTATTATTCATCGTTGATAAATTTGCTGGCGCACATCATTTAATTGAGGAGATGAAGTTGGTGAGGAAGTAGGAGGAGGTTTTTGAGGTTGAAGATTTTCAATTCGTTCAAAAGGTTCATCCAAATCAAGTCTTTTCTATCAAATCCAATCAAACATTATCAAGAAAAAACAGCGGAACAGATGAAACTATTCTCTGGGTGACACCCTGCTAAATGTTTTTAGCTTTTTTTGAACTCGTAGATACTGAATTTACTGATGGAAATATTTTTGTTGTAATTTTATCGGACAGTAATGTTACTTTTTAGTTCTATTTTTTCTCGCATATTGCCGATATGACAGCTGTTTGCGACAATTAATACCAAATTGAATAATAAATTAGTCCATAATTATCTAGTATAATGCCGATGTGGTAGATGTTTGGAACAATTTCATTGAACCATTAAACCCAAATTTTTCAGTTGGAATCGTCATGAAAGGATAAAAGGCAATAAAGACGTGTGTTTGAGCCGATTTTTTGGTCGATAGCATATTGAAATATGGTAAGATCAAAAAGTCAAGCAAACGATTGTATTTGCAGCATTTTTTTCTTGTAATAGACTACAACTGAAAATTTGGGTTAAAGATATCCAATCGGTATAACTTTCATCAATACTAATAAAATTTGAAATTAAATAAGTTTGAAATTTTCAAACATTACACCATTTCCATTTCTGTAGAAACTAATTTATAGCGAGGAACACTATTTCTAACAGAATGATTTTCACCTTCGATTTTAAAGTTCGTAGCACACCAAACATTATCCATTTCAATTTGATCAATGGCTTCCAATTGAAAATCTTCAACTACCGGCCAATGAAGTACTCTGCATAAATCAGAAGCTATTTTAGCAGTTGGTTTTGGATGAGCAACCCACAATTTTGTATTTACATGAAGTGCAGGCATGATTTCGGTGATGATATCTGTAAGTTGTTTTTGACTAACTGCAAAAACCAATGCGAAATCAACTTTTTTAACTTGTAGTAATGGTGTAATACTTTTTGAAAAGTTAATCTTCATGAATTGTTTCTCAACAGCAGAAGGCAAACCTTGTATTAGAATATTTTTCTCGTTGTTGTACTGAAGTTTTTCTAGAACAGTTGGAAGTGCCATAATGAGAAAATATTATTTTAATAAAAAAAATTATTCAACAAAAAATAAGAATAATGAATTGGATATTTTTTAAAAACCGAATACAAAAGTAATCAATTAATACCCTAGTTCAAATAAAATGGAACATTAATTGTAAATTTTATCATTATTTAGATTTGTAAAACATCAATGCCTCGTCCATATTTTCATTTAATTTTTGTATTCTCTTTTCATTAGAAGGATGCGTTGCAAGCCATTCCGGCATCTTGTTATTATTTTGACTATCCATTCTCTTCCAAAAAGGTATGGATTCTCTTGGGTCGTAACCAGCCATCGCAGCAAAGATAATTCCAAAATGATCTGCCTCTAATTCATGGTTTCTAGAATTAGGTAAAAGCACTCCAAGCTGAGTTCCTGGCATGAAAACTGCATTAAATACGGTATTGGTTTCCTTATTGTTTTTGGTAAATGCATCGCCAGCAACCTGAATGCCTTGAGCAATAAATGCTTGGCTTAATCTTTCGTTTCCATGATGGGCTACAGCATGCGTAATTTCGTGTCCCAATACAACAGCTAGTGCATCTTCATTTTTTGTTACATCAAGTAAACCCGAGTATACCACTACTTTTCCTCCAGGCATACACCAAGCATTTATTTCAACACTATTTACTAAATTAAATTCCCAATTATAACCTACCAATTCGTTGCTTAATCCTTTTTGTGTATAATATTTTGTAATTGCTTCAGAAATCCGAAGACCTACTCTTTTTACCATTTCCGCTTGTTTGCTGGTACCAACAGGAATTACTTTGTTTTTACTTAAAAAACTTCTGTATTCAGTAAGTGCTTGTTTTTGTAAATCGGCTTCTGGAAAAAGATTAAGTTGACGCCTTCCGGTGATTGCATTTCTTTCACATGAAACGAAAAAAAATAAAAAAATAAAGCAGAAAATACGCAAAGTGATTTTTTAGATATAAAAGAAATGGTCGTAAATGATACTAGTTTTTATTTTTATTTTTTCTATCTCGATATTTCAATAAAGGAACCCTATTTTCTGCACCTTTAATGATTCTACTGATATTTTTTTGGTGTGTAATAATAACCATAATTGCAACTAGCAATGCAAATATTCTATAGGTTAGTTCATTTTCATTCCAAATCCACAATACAGAAATAGGTAGCATCACTGCACCAAGTATAGAGCTTAATGAAACATATCTGGTTAAAATTAACACAATCAAAAAAACACCAATACAACTTAAGGCAATATAAGGTTGAATCGCAAGTATCATTCCTAATAAAGTAGCCACACCTTTTCCACCTTTAAAATCTGCAAATACTGGAAAAATATGTCCGATAACTGCTGATAATCCCAGTGCAATCATAAAATTAGTGCGCTCAAATTCATTGCTAATATAAAATGGAAGTAAATAAAAAAGTCCAACCGCCATCATACCTTTTAAAACATCCAACACCATAATGATGGTACCGTATTTTGGACCGAGAATTCTAAAGGCATTTGTTGCACCCATATTTCCACTCCCATATTCTCTTATATCAATGCCAAAATAACTTTTGCTGATAATTAATGCAGTAGGAATAGAGCCAATTAAATAGGCTGTAATAATTAATAAAAATTCTTTCATGTATTTTTTGTAATTATTTTTATCACTTAGAATAACCTTATATTGAACCTCAATTTGGTATTGAGTTAATAAAATAAGGCTATTTCTTGTGTGTATTTTATTATTGTCGTTTTATTTCAGAAGAACTAGATGATGAATCGAATTTTTTGCTTCAATTCTTGATTTAAACTCATCAATTTAAAAAACAACAAAACAAATATAGAAAAATAAGTTCAAATTCTTAACAATTAAATAATATAGAGTAACTGATTATGGTCTTGTGCAATAAATGACCAACCAATTTTCTTTTGATTTTATTTGGATATTTTGAAAATGATGATCAACTAATGCATTGTAAATTATCTCTTTATGCTCAATCAAAATACCGCTAAATAATATTTCAGCTCCTTGAGTTGTAACTTCTAAAATGTTTTTTAACTCTGAAATGATAACATTCAAATTGATATTGGCTAGTAAAATGTCCACTTTTTCATTGTTGTTTTTACAATGACTATCTAAAACAGGGATGATTTTTTTACAATGGTTGGCTTCTATGTTTTCAACCGTATTATCATAACAAAGCACGTCATAATCAATGGCGATTATTTTTTCAGCACCTAATTTTTCAGCAAGTATAGCCAATACACCGGTACCAGTGCCATAATCTAAAACGATTTTATTTTCAAAATTCAACAAACTCATTTCCTGAATCATTTGAAAGGTGGTGGGATGATGACCAGTACCAAAACTCATTTTTGGCGTGATTAATAAATCATACTTCGCATCATTATTAATTGGATGAAAGTTTGCTCTAACGCAAGCAAATATTTGAGGATTATCAATAAATGGTACAACTATAGGTTCAAAACTGCTCTCCCATTTTGCATTCCAATTCTCATGTTGAATAGTTGATTTATTGAAGCTTAGGTTTGATTCGTTTAAAAATGTTTCAAATTCATATGCGTCAAACTCATTTTGATTCACATAAGCTTTTAATACATCCTCTTCTTGAAGAAATCCTTCGAAATTATAAGCCATTATCAATGCAAGAACTATTTCAGCATGATCTGAATTTTGTATTTGTATATTGTATTCTAAATGTGCCATAATAAAAAAAGCTGTTGCAAACTAAATGCAACAGCTTGTATTTTTTAAATGAATGAATTAGTTAGTTCCTTCTTGAGGCTTTGCAGGTGCTTCGGGTTTTGGCATCAACGCTTTTCTACTCAATTTGAATTTGCCTGTTCTTGGATCAACTTCCAATAATTTAACTTTTACTTTTTCTCCTTCTTTAAACAAACCTTCCATGCTGTCAAGTCTTTTCCAGCTAATTTCACTGATGTGTAATAAACCTTCTTTTTTAGGTAAGAATTCTACAAAAGCACCAAATTCTTTTATGCTTTTGATTGTTCCTTCGTAAGCTTGTCCAACTTCTGGAACAGCTACGATACCATTAATCCATTGTACCGCTTTTTCTAAGGTTGCTTTTTCTTTAGAGAAAATGCTTACTTCTCCATGGTTATCGACTTCTTCAATATTAATGGTGGCGCCAGTTTCACGTTGAATTTCCTGAATTACTTTACCGCCGGGCCCGATTACAGCACCGATATATTCTTTGTCGATAATCAATTTAACCATACGAGGTGCATGTGGTTTCACATCTTCTCTTGCCGCTAACGTACAATCATGCATGGCATCTAAAATATGTAAACGTCCTTTTTTTGCCTGACTCAATGCTTGACGCATAACATCCATGCTTAAACCATCAACTTTAATATCCATTTGAACGCCACAAATTCCATCTCTAGTTCCAGTAACTTTAAAATCCATATCACCCAAATGATCTTCATCGCCTAAAATATCCGTTAATACGGCAAATTGATCTCCTTTTGTAATTAGACCCATTGCAACACCACTGACGTGTTTTTTCAATGGAACACCCGCATCCATTAATGCCAATGAACCCGCACAAACTGTAGCCATTGAAGAAGATCCATTACTTTCCAAAATATCACTTACTACACGAACGGTGTAAGGATATTCGCTTCCTGGCATCATTTTTTTCAATGAACGCATTGCAAGGTTACCATGTCCAACCTCTCTTCTACCCACACCTCTCATCATTTTTACTTCACCGGTACTAAATGGAGGGAAGTTATAATGCAAAATGAATTTAGAATATACTGAAGAATGCGCACTTTCAACCAATAATTCATCTAAAGGAGTTCCTAAAGTAACGGTTGTAAGTGATTGAGTTTCACCTCTTGTGAATAATGCAGATCCGTGAGGAGTAGGCAATAAATCAATTTCCATTTCTAATGGTCTAATGTCTTCTGTACCTCTTCCATCCAATCTTTTACGATCGTTTAAAATCATGTCTCTTACCACATAATATTGAAGGTCGCCAAAATAATGACCTACTAATGATTTGTCTTCATCAGGCAATTCACCTAAAAATTCAACAATTTCTTTATGTAAACTTTTATATGCTTCACTGCGTTCGTGTTTTGCAGAAGCAGATGAAGAAATTTGATACATTTTTTCAGAAGCGAAAGATTTTATTTTTTCATACAAATCTTCATTTCTATATGGTTTAGTGTATTCTCTTTTTGCTGTAATTCCAACTAATCCACGTAATTCTTCCTGAGCTTTTACTTGAATTCTAATCGCATCATGCGCAATTTCCAAAGCTTGAATCAAATCTTCTTCCTGGCATTCGTTGCTTTCTCCTTCAACCATCATAATATTCTTGCTGGTTGCAGCGATGATGAATTCTAAATCGCTTTCTTTCATTTGAGAACGTGTAGGATTTGTAACCATTGCTCCATTTACTCTTCCGATTCTAACCTCTGAAATGATTTC
The DNA here is from genome assembly GCA_009885535.1 of Chitinophagaceae bacterium. Lineage (GTDB taxonomy): Bacteria > Bacteroidota > Bacteroidia > Chitinophagales > Chitinophagaceae > Ferruginibacter. The sequence continues at coordinate 12,199 of VFKL01000186.1, forward strand.
CATAACTGGAATATCCGAAACAGCCAGTGCAGCTGAAGCAGCTAAACAAGCTAACGCATCTGGTAAAACTTCATCATCAGATGAAATTAAACTTACCAAAACCTGAACATCACATAAATAATCTTCTGGAAAAAGTGGACGTAAAGCACGATCAATTAATCTTGAAGTTAAAATTTCATAATCGTTTAATCTGGCTTCTCTTTTAAAGAACGAACCGGGAACTCTACCTGCAGAAGCAAATTTTTCTTGATAATCTACTGATAATGGAAAGAAGTTTTGACCTGCTTTTGGTTCTTTATTTGCAACAACTGTTGCTAAAATGATACAATTTCCTTGTCTAACTGTAACGGCTCCGTCGGCTTGACGCGCCATTTTCCCTGTTTCGATCGTAACCATACGACCACCGCCAATATCAAATGTAACGGATTTTGATTGTAAAAATGACATGTACAAAAATTTAATCAACGATTAGTTTTCGCTGATGATGAAAATTAACTATATACAAAGAACAAATCCCAACAGTTAAATACAGTTGGGAAATATTCAAATTTGTAAATGAAAATAAAATTATTTACGAAGACCTAATTTCTCAATAAGAGATCTGTATCCACTAAGATCGTGCTTGCTTAAATAAGTCAATAAACGCTTACGCTTACCAACCATCATCATCAAACCTCTTTGAGATGAGAAATCTTTTCTGTTTACTTTTAGATGGTTTGAAATGTGGTTGATACGCTCTGTAAGCATAGCAACTTGTCCTTCAATTGATCCTGTGTTTGTAGCATTACTTCCGTAAGTTTGGAAAATGGTAATCTTTCTTTCGCTTGTTAAATGAGACATTTCTTTGTTTTTTTTTTAAAACCGTGTGTTTTAATTCTGTTTTTATCGGTTGCAAAGTTAATGATTCAATTTGTAATTTGGTAAGAATTTTAGAATAAATATTCAATAACTCAATTTAAAAACTGCAAATTTGTATTATGACAATAAATTTTGCCATAATTGGTTGCGGTAAAATAGCCCAAAGGCATGCCGAACAAATTGCAAGAGTAGGCAGTTTAGTAGCAGTTTGTGATATCAATTTTACTAAAGCCAAGCAATTAGCAATAGATTTTGATTGCAATGCTTATGATGATATTTCAAAATTACTGGCTGTAGAATCCAATGTGGACGTGGTTTGTATCTGTACGCCCAACTATTTGCATGCGCAACAAACGATACTTTCATTAAATGCAGGTAAAAATGTGTTGTGCGAAAAGCCATTGGCTATAAATTGTTTGGATGCTGAAAAAATGATTCAAGCAGCTGAGCTGAATCAAAAAAAACTATTTGTTGTAAAATCTTCAAGATATACACCGATTATTGAAGCATTAAAAAATAAAATTGAAAAAGGTGCGCTTGGAAAGATGTATAGTTTTCAACTGAATTGCGTTTGGAATCGCCCAAATGAATATTATGCGGAGAATTGGAGAGGAACAAATGAGCAAGATGGCGGAACTTTATTTACCCAGTTTAGTCATTATATTGATGTACTGCTTTGGTTGTTGAATGATGATGCAGAAGCTTTTGCTGGATTTCGTGCCAATTTATCAGGTAAAGACATTGATTTTGAAGATACAGGTGTTATTTCGGTAAAAATGAAATCAGGGACTATTGGCACGATTCATTACTCCGTTAATGCATTTTTAAAAAATCAGGAAGTATCGTTATCAATTGTTGGAGAAAAAGCCACTATAAAACTTGGAGGTGAATACATGCAAGATTTGTTGTATCAACTTCCTGAAATCATTGATTTAACAGAATTGACACCCAATCAAATGGCCAACGATTATGGAAATTATAAAGGTTCTATGAGCAACCATAATAAAGTCTACGACAATTTAATTTTGGCACTCAATGGAATGGAAAGTAAGCATATTGATGGCCATTCTGCATTGAAAACGGTGGCATTTATAGAGAAAATTTATCAGCAAATTCAATTATAATTTGAAGCATCTCATATTTACAGTAACCAATGAACTCAATTACGACCAAAGAATGATTCGTATTTGTGAATCCCTTTTTAATGAAGGGTATAAGGTTACTTTAATAGGTGCTGAATTTTCACATTCACCCCAATTGAATAATCAAAAATTCAATCAACAGAGAATAAAATGTTTCTTCAAAAAAGGGTTTGGCTTTTATGCTGAATATAATGTCAAATTGTTTTTTACATTGTTTTTTAAAAAAGCTGATTTGTTTTGTGCCATTGATTTAGATACGATAATGCCCGTTTATTTTGCTGGGAAACTAAAAAATAAAGTATTGGTTTACGATGCGCATGAATATTTTTCTCAACAAAAAGAAATCATTACCCGGCCATTGGTGTATAAAGTATGGCGATTTATTGAAAATGTGTTTGTTCCAAAATTCAAAAATGGATATACCGTTTCATATAGTATCAGCATAGCTTTTGAAGAGCTATATAAAATAAAATATGAAGTAATAGCAAATGCTACCTCAATAAAAACTTTAAATAGAGTTTGTTCTAAAAAAGATAGAATAATTGTATATCAAGGTGCTGTTAATGAAGCGCGTGGCTTGGAATTTTTGATTCCAGCGATGAAAAATGTTGATGCTCAACTACATATTTATGGTGATGGAAATTTTATGGCGCAATTAAAAACAATTATCAATAATCATTGTTTAAACGAAAAGGTAATTATAAAAGGTAAAGTTTCGCCAGATGAATTAAACCGCATCACAACTGAATATTACATAGGTTTAAATTTGGTTGAAAACACCGGACTTAATCAATATTTTTCACTGGCAAATAAATTTTTTGATTACATGCATGCTGGAATTCCACAGGTTACCATGAATTTTCCAGAATATAAGCGTGTAAATGATCAATTTGAAGTGGCGATTTTAATAGATGATTTAAAACCGGATTCAATTTCCGAAGCGATTAATCAACTTTTAATGAATGATGAAAAATATGCCAAACTTTCTCAGTTTTGTTTGGAAGCAAAAAAAATACACAATTGGGAGAATGAGTCTAAAAAATTAGTTCAGTTTTATAAAAATATTTTTGAATAATAAACACGTACATATTGTCACACATGATGTGCCATGGCCAGTTAATTTTGGTGGTGTTGTGGATCTATTTTATAAAATTAAAACTTTACATGACCTTGGTATATCAATTCATTTACATTGTTTTACAAAAAATAGAATTGAACAAAAAAATTTAGAACGTTATTGTGAAACGGTTAATTACTACCCACGAAAAAATCAATTTTCGTTTTTACATTTTAATATTCCTTTTATTGTTCAATCGCGTCGAAGCCGCTTGCTCATCGAAAATCTTCAAAAAGACAACTACCCTATTTTATTAGAAGGCATACATTGTACATATCCATTATTCAGTGGAGCACTTAAAAATAGAAAAGTAAAAATAAGGTTACACAATATTGAGCATGCTTATTATGCAGAGCTGGCAAAAAATGAACGCAATTTTTTTCGAAAATGTTATTTTAAGATGGAATCGTTTCTATTGAAACATTATGAAAAAAAATTGGCGTCTATGAGTGATTATTGGGCTGTATCGCATTCGGATGTTGAGGTATTTAATAATATGTACAAATTAAATAACATTCAATTTTTACCTGTATTTATTCCTCGAAATAAAACTACAAGCTTTACTGGGCTGGGAAGTTATTGTTTGTATCATGGTAATTTATCGGTTAATGAAAATGAGCAGGCTGTAGAATGGTTACTGTCTCATGTATTTAATAAATTAGAAATTCCATTTGTAATTGCAGGAAGGAATCCTTCAGATAGATTAAAGAAATTGGTTTATCAATATAAACATACTTGTTTGGTGGAAAACCCATCAGAACACGAAATGAATGATTTAATTAAAAAAGCACAAATCAATATTTTGCCTTCATTTAATCGTACGGGTGTAAAATTAAAATTACTACATGCCATTTTTAATGGACGACATTGTTTGGTCAATCAAGCAGGCATTATGGGTTCTGGTGTAGAAACATTATGTGAACTGGCTGAAACTGCTGAAGATTTTACTTTAAAAATTAAGCATTTGTTTTACCAAGAGTTTACAGAATCCATGTTACAGAATCGAACAAAAACTTTAATGGATACATACGACAATCAAAAAAATGCACAAACGATTATTTTATGGATATCGTAGCATTATCCCAAACTTTTCCGTTTTCTGTTTTTATGGTTCTTGCTGGAAATTTGTTGATTACCATATAATCATGCGTAGCCATAATTATACTCGTATCAAAATCACGGCAAATGTGAAATAGGAGCTGCATAATTTCATCACTGGTTTCGGGATCTAAGTTTCCGGTTGGCTCATCCGCTAAAATCAATTTAGGCGAATTTAAAAGCGCTCTGGCGATATCTATTCTTTGTTGTTCTCCGCCACTTAATTCAAACGGCATTTTGAAACCTTTTGATTTCAGGTTTACTTTTTCTAAAACATCTTCTATTTTATCGTTTATAAGCTTTTCATCTTTCCATCCAGTTGCTTTTAAAACAAATTTCAAATTGTCATTTACGTTTCTATCGGTCATCAATTGAAAATCCTGAAATACCACACCCAAGTTTCTTCTTAAAAAAGGAACCGTTTTCCAAGTTAATGTTTTTAAGTCGTGACCTGCTACCCAACCTTCACCAGAAGTTAATTCCAAATCACCATAAAGTGTTTTTAATAAACTGCTTTTCCCTGTTCCAGTTTTTCCAACTAGGTACACAAATTCTCCTTTTTCAATGGAAATATTTACATCACTCAATATTAAACTTTGACCTTGGTAGATATTTACATTTTTTAATTCTATAATCGATTTTGACATGTGTACTTTTTAATGTTTTTGAATAAAACTATTTCAAATTTAAAGCATCAGTTATTAATAAACAATTACTTCATTAGGTAAATGTATTTCCAATGAATTTTTAACATCCGCTTCTACCCTTCCAATAATTTGAGCATCCACATCAAATGATCTTGAAATGGCAATGATTTCTTCAGCATGTTCAGGACTACAATATATTTCGAGTCGGCATCCCATGTTGAACACTTCATACATTTCTTTATTGTTGCTGTCACTGTTTTTTTGTATAAGCTGAAAAACAGGTGGAGGTGTAAATAAATTGTCTTTGATGATTTTGATATTTTCCGCCATGTACTTCATGCATTTTGTTTGTCCACCGCCGCTGCAATGAATCATCCCGTGAATTTTATCAAAATGATTTTCTATTAGTTGAATGATAATTGGAGCGTAAGTTCTGGTAGGACTCAACAACATTTTTCCTATGTTAAGGTGTTGATTACTTTCATTTTCAATTGGATCAGAGAGTTTGTTTTTTCCGATATAAACTACATTTTCATTCAGATTATTATCATAGCTCTCTTTATAATTTTCAGCATAAAATTTACTCAAAGAATCATGACGAGCAGAGGTTAATCCATTACTACCAATTCCGCTATTATATTCAGTTTCATAACTAGCTTGTCCAAAACTGGCCAATCCTACAATTACATCTCCCGGTTTTATTTTGTCGTTAGAAATGATTTTGTCTTTTTCCCAACGGCTTGTCATGGTGCCATTAACCGCAATCGTTCTAACTACATCTCCAACATCAGCAGTTTCGCCTCCGAGATAGTGAATGTTTACGCCATAAGTAGCCAATAAATCAAAAAAAGCCTGACTGCCATTGATGATTTGATCCAGTACTTCGCCGGTAATTAAATGTTTGTTTCTATCAATTGTAGAGTTAAAAACCAAATTGTTGTAAATGCCAACACAAAGTAAATCATCAAGGTTCATTACGATAGCATCTTGCGCAATGCCTTGCCAGATAGATATATCGCCAGTTTCTTTCCAATATAGATACGCTAAAATGCTTTTTGTACCCGCGCCATCAGCGTGCATTACATTTACAAATGAATCGTCCTTTCCCAAATAATCAGGATAAACCTTGCAAAAAGCATTGTTGAAAAGCCCCTTGCTTAGGTTTTTTGTAGCTGATAAAACGTCTTCTTTGTGTGCAGATACACCACGTTGATTATATAAACTCATGGCGCAAATTTAACCCAAATAATGCAGTTGAAATCTATAAATTATCAATTAGTTTTGCACCAACATAAAAAAATGAAAGTACACCATAACATATTGGAGCTGCCTGCATTTGAACGTGCTGTTTTAACCATTGGTACTTTTGATGGCGTGCATTTAGGGCATTGTGAAATTATTCAGCAATTGGTAAATGAGGCAAAACGTGTAGATGGGACATCGGTGGTATTAACTTTTTTTCCGCATCCCAAACATATTGTTGGAAACAAAGAAGAGGTGATTTTATTATTGAATACACTTGAAGAAAAAATTGAATTATTAAGTAACGCCGGTGTAGATCATTTGGTGGTAACGCCATTTACCACTGCATTTGCTGAGTTGAGTGCTGAAAATTATATAAAGGATTTTTTAATAAAATCATTCCATCCGCATACTTTAATTATAGGTTACGACCATCGATTTGGTAAAAATAGAATGGGCGATTTCAACATGCTCGAAGCCTTTTCAGTAGAATTTAGGTACAAAGTGATTGAGGTTTCAGAACACCTTTTAACCAATATTAAAATAAGCAGTACACAAATTAGAAAGCAATTGCTTTTGGGAAATGTGGAACAAGCCAATGCGCTTTTGGGCTATCATTACTTTTTTTCAGGAACAGTTATAGATGGCGAAAAGCGTGGACGAACCATTGGTTTTCCAACAGCAAATTTGCAAATTAATGACACCGAAAAACTAATTCCTGCGGATGGTGTGTATGCCGTAGATGTAAAAATAGATAGCTCAAACATTCAATACAAAGGCATGATGAATATGGGCACCAAACCTACATTTGATGGCCTTGAAAAAAGTATAGAAGTCAATATTTTCGATTTCAACGAAATGATTTACGGAAAAAAAATAACCGTTTATTTGAAATTTAAAATTCGGGATGAGGTAAAATTTGATTCTGTTGAAGCGCTGGTTAGGCAATTGAATGAGGATCGGGAGAAGGCCAAAGGTTTGTGAGGTTTGTGAGGTTTTCGACGTTTTTGAGGTTTGAGAAGTTTGAATGTTCAAAAGGTTCAATAAGTTCAATGAGTTCAAAAGGTTGGAAGCATTTTCCATTTATTTGCATCTTTGTTTTAAAAAAAACTTCGTGTCTTTGAGTCTTTGTGCCTTCGTGTCAAAAAAAACTTCGTGTCTTTGTGCCTTCGTGACTTCGTGTTTCAAAAAACCTTCGCGTCTTTGCTTTGCGCGCGCGAAACAAAAAAATCACTCAAAATAATTCATTGATTTATACCCATTTTCAATCAACAACCGCTCTTTTTTCATCAACATAATATCCGAATCAACCATATCTTTTACTAGATCGCACAAACTATATTTACATTCCCATCCTAGTTTTTCTTTTGCTTTTGTTGGGTTTCCAATTAATAAATCTACTTCTGTTGGTCTGAAATATTTGGCGTCAACAGAAAGAATTTCTTTTCCTATTTCAACTTGATAATCAGGATGGCTACAAGATTTTACAAGTCCTTTTTCGTTTATTCCTTCGCCAACAAATTCTAGTTCGATGCCTAATTCCATAAATGCCATTCGAACAAATTCACGAACAGGTGTTGTTTTACCTGTAGCAATTACCCAATCTTCTGGTTGATCAGCTTGTAAAATCATCCACATTACGCGCACATAATCTTTTGCATGTCCCCAATCACGTTGTGCATCTAAATTGCCTAAATAGAATTTGTCTTGCAAACCCATGGCAATTCTAGCCGCAGCTCTTGTGATTTTTCGGGTAACAAAAGTCTCTCCTCTTAATGGTGATTCGTGGTTAAATAAAATGCCATTACAAGCAAACATATTGTATGCTTCTCTATAATTTACTGTTATCCAATATGCATACATTTTTGCAACTGCATATGGACTGCGCGGATAAAATGGCGTAGTTTCTGATTGAGGAACTTCCTGCACTTTACCATATAACTCAGACGTAGAAGCTTGATAAATTTTGGTTTTTTTTTCTAATCCAAGTAAACGAACCGATTCTAAAATTCTTAAAGTGCCCAATCCGTCTGCATTTCCGGTATATTCCGGTGTATCAAAAGAAACGTGTACATGACTCATTGCAGCCAAGTTGTAAATTTCATCTGGCTGAATTTCTTGGATTAATCGAATTAGATTGGTGCTATCCGTCATATCTCCATAATGCAGAATAAAACTTCTGTTTTCAACGTGAGGATCTTCATATAAATGATCGATACGATCGGTATTAAATAGAGAAGTACGTCTTTTTAATCCATGAACGATATATCCTTTTTTCAATAAAAAATCACTGAGATAAGCTCCATCTTGTCCGGTTACACCTGTAATTAACGCTACTTTTTGCATGGGTATTTGAAGTATTAAAATTTCTTTTTTATTAGCTATAAAATAAAAATCCCAAACAGGGATTTAATAAAACATGAAGATATGATTTTTTTGAATTTGATACATAAAGATTAGAATTTGATACTTGATGCTGAATTCTGGATACTTAATTCTGAATCCTTGATACTGGATGTAGGATGCTTAATAGCCGTATATTTCAACACCAAACGCCAAACAATAAACCACAAACAATAAACCACAAACCACAAACAATAAACAATAAACTCCAAACCACAAACACCAAACATCATTACTTCCTTCCAAATTCATCCGACACCCTTACAATATCATCTTCATCACTTAAATGCGCTGGATTAGCGTGAACCCAAATTTCTGCTACTATACCCCATTCATTTAAACCAACCAATCTATGTCTTTCTCCGGTTTTTAATTCTACCAATTCATTTAAAACCATGTTTTGGGTATCTCTTAATTCATCAGTTTCACTTCTTACAATTCCAGCTTCACCTTTTATTAATTTCCACAATTCAGATCTTCTGAAATGATATTGCCAACTTAGTTTTTTATGTGGTTCTACCATCAATATTTTGGGACTAATTTTTTTGTTTTCAAAAACATTTTTATCTAGTTCTGCAAAAAATTGTTGAATGAAAAGTTCTGCACTATTTTCATTCACTACAAAAAATCCGCCCCATGGCCTTGTTGTATCTACAATCTCTACTTCTATTGAAAGTTGCTTCAACATTTCTGATACCTCATTAAATACGATTTCTTTTGATGTCATTGGATAACTTTTTTTAGTGCAATTTAATTTTAAATGAATGGAGAACAAAGATTTTGCTGTTTTTTATTTTTTGCAAACGATTTAAAAATGTTTGGTGTTTGGTGTTTGGTGTTTGTTGTTTGGTGTTTGTTGGAACGTACTGCTTTATAGCATCTAGTATCTAAAATCTGGTATCCAATACATTTTTTGTTTGAAAAACCCATTCCCAACACGTCCCCAAAAGGAGAATGGAGCTCGAGTGTTCAGAATTTAAAGAGTAAACCCCCAATTATATACTGTTTCTTTTGAGCGGAAATCAAATCGTTGCTCAGTTTTAATTTTTGAATTTCGGCCTGTTGCATATTAAAAATGCTTTCTGTTTTTATAGAGGTCATTTTAGTCCTTATGAATACAATACTATCTGTAAATATTTTAGAAGAGTCGAAATACAATTGCGCTAATTGAGCATTATTTTTTGAAATATAATATTGGGTGAGCGTTTCATATAACAGTTTAAATCGTCTGTATTTATCAATAACATTAGGGAAACGATATTTATACACGGATTCAGTACCTTTTTTCAGGTATTTTTCCGCATTTTCAATATTTCCTTTTCTAAGGTAAATAGTGGTCATCAACAAATACGCATTGGAAGCTGGTCCAAAGTCGGATGTAGAAAAAGCATAATCGGCATCTGATTTTAGCAATGGTAAGGCAGCGTCATAATTTTTTTGCAAATAAAAATTTTCAGCCAAATTTCCATTGCTTAGCGAAATCCAAACAGAATCTTTTTTTTGACTAGCCATTTGCAGTATCTGCATAAAGTAATAATTGGAAGAATCGAGTTGATTTAGATTGCGATAAATAATACCGACTGTATTCATATTGGTAATGTAAGGAAACACATCATATTTTTCGATATTGGGAATCAAATTATTATTTCCGTAAATAAGCGAAGTTCTATAATCACCCATTAAGTAATAACCAATTTCAAGATAATAATGCAACAAATCCTTTACTACATATTCATTTGTAGGATCATCCATTATGTCATTAAGCGTTTGCCTAAAAAGAATAAAGCCTTTTGAAAAATCTTCCTGTACATCAAAATAATTTCTAGCCAGATAATATTTAGAAGTAATAATAGCCCATTTGATATTTTCATCTTTGGCTTTTTGATGAATTTTTTCTATTGTGGTGAGAGAAAGTTCCTTATTAGAAAATTGTAGTAGATTATTAGCATATTGAAAAAGTTCAAATTGAACCTCCAGTTTTTTATTTCTATTAGTTTTGGCGAAATCTATTATTTTTTGGGAAAACAATAAAATCCGGGATTTGTAACGGGGCAAATCCGGAGTTTCTTGTTGAAGTATGTTGAGATGTGTTAATAAAAGTTTTTGAGCATCTTCATCTGTTTGATTCAACAACGAATCCATTGAAGGGATACCCAAATATTCTTTTAATTCTGCATTGGAAATTTTTTCGTTTTGTTTTGATTGAGCTTTTGTTGGCGCAATACTTAAAAGACAACAAATAAAAAATAGAGATATGGATTTGAACATATGGCAAAAGTATAAATAAAAGTGATAACGAGGTTTGAGAGGTTTTAGAGGTTTATGAGGTTAGAGAGGTTTTAGAAGTTTGTGAGGTTTTAGAGGTTGGAAGTATTTTCCAGTTATTTACTACTTCTTAAAATGTTCAATAGAAGCCCCCTTCCCAAACCCTTCCCCAGAAAGGTGAAGGGAGCGCGAGTATTCTTAAATTCAATATGCTCAATAATATCAAAAGGTTCAAGAAGACAAAAACGGAGAATACTTTCAACCATTAATCCATTAAACCAGCGAAGCGCATTAAACCTTTTCTAATTTACTTTTAATCGGCAGACGAAATTCAACAACCTTTTTTAAGGGTTGAAGATTTTCAACCCCTACAACCTCCCCAACCTCATAAACCTCAAAAACTTCTTTAACCTCTCAAACTTCCTTCCTCCTACTCCACCCAATTATTATTCTTAAAATTCACATCCGGCAATACTTTATCCTGATCGATGGTAACAGATTTTAATTTTTCTTTTACTGGAATTCGAACGATGAAACTTTCGGTGTTATTCCAAATTTCAACCGGCAATTTCAATGCGCCTTTTTTACCATATTGTGTTTCATAATTAAGCACAACAGGCATGGCCATTTGCTCTAGATTTACAATGGTAACCAATGGTCCATTTATGGCATCGTTTTCTACTTTTGAAATGGCTTGATCTAATTTGTAATTTTTTAAAAACCAGGATTTCCAAAACCAGCCCAAATCCTCACCAGATGCATTGTTCATTGTACTGAAAAAATCCCATGGTGTTGGATGTTTGAATGCCCATTCTCTAATGTATGTTTTAAAGGCATAATCAAATCTGTCTGGCCCTAACACATAATTTCTTAATAATTGCAATCCCAGTGCCGGTTTGAAATACAATGCGGTACCAATGTTGTATTCCAACATAGCATCTGGTGTATTGAAAATACTTTCGCTGTTTTCATGAAACAAATTATAAGCAACCTCTTCCCCATTAGCTGGGTAATTTTTATACTCCCCATTGTTGAAATCATCATCAGCCAAAGAATTGATAAACGTATTGAAACCCTCGTCCATCCAGCCATACAAGCGTTCGTTGCTTCCAACAATCATCGGAAACCAAGTATGTCCAAACTCATGATCGGTAACGCCAAATAATCCAGATGTAGTAGATTCTGATGAACAAAAAACAATACCAGGATATTCCATTCCGCCCACATTGCTTGCTACATTTACGGCTACCGGATATGGATATTCGAACCAACGTTTGCTGTAATTTTCAACGCTGCCTTTGATATATTCGGTAGATCTACCCCATGCCTTATCGCCTTTGCTTTCGATTGGATATGCACTCATGGCAAAAGTTTTTTTTCCAGAAGGCAGATTGATCATTGCACCATCTAGTATAAATGCTTTCGAACTTGCCCATGATACATCTCTTGCATTATTTAATTTAAAATGCCAGGTTAACTCTTTTGATGTAGATGAAGTGTTAGATTTATTGAGTTCATTTTCTGTACGGATGATTACTGTACTATTGCTAATTTTTGCTTTTTCCAATCTTGAAATTTGATCTGCGGAGTATACATCTTTTGGGTTTTGTAATTCACCACCAGCAACCACTACATGACTTGAAGGTGCTGTAATGCTAAAATCAAAATCTCCATATTCTAGATAAAATTCGCTTGCACCTAAATATGGTTCTGTATTCCAACCCTTGATATCGTCAAATACACAAATCCTCGGATACCATTGCGCAATACAAAATATGTCACCATTTTTAGAGGGTAAGATGCCAAAGCGATCAGCGCCATATTTTGGTATAGAATAACTGTAAGATATTTTTATAGAAATCTGATCTGTTTTGGCTTTTAAAGGATTGCTCAATCTAACCTGCATTCTGGTATCATCAATTATATAATCTGCTTTAGAAAAATTTTGTACATTTCCAACATTGGTGATGATTTCAACAGATTTAATTTTATATCCACCATCAAAATTTGATTTAGAATCTCCATAACGGCTTCTAGAATTTGCAGGCATCCTCATTTGGCCACGACTATTTTTATTGAATAAGTTCTGATCCATTTGAAACCATAAAAATGAAAGGTTATGTGGACTATTATTTTTATAGTTTAAAATCACAGTACCTGAAATTTCTTTTTTTACCTCATCCAAACGAACGTTGATGTTATAATCGGCTTTGTTTTGCCAATAGGCAGATGTTACACTTCCATTTACAGCCCGTGTGATGTTATCTGCAACAGGGTATTCTAGTGGTGCAAATAAATCATGTGAATTATAATTGGATTGAAAACTTGATTGCGAAACTTGTGCAAAAATGGTACTAGACAATAAACAAAAAAAAAGGGTAAAGTTGAGTCTAAACATGAATTTTATTTTGTAGATAAATAAGAAAATATAAATATAAACATTACGTTTTTAATTCCAAGATTTTATATATACCAAAGCTTTCGACTTAATTTCAGGGTCGTCTTCATTTGTATTGGGTAAATTGACCAATTGCTTTAAAATTGAAATTGCTTTTTTATTCTGATCTAATTTGTGATAAGATTTAGCGAGTTCGAGAAAATTCAAACAAAATTTCGTATTGATTTCAGCTGCTTTTTCGAAAGCTTTTGCAGCTAAATTGAATGAGGCATTAGGCATTCCGCCAAATAATAATCGAATCGCGGTTGTTTCAATAAAATTCAAATCGCTTACTTCATAATGCCATCTGCCCAATACATGCCATGCTTTAAAATTATTGGGATTGAGTTTTACTGCTTGATCAGCATGAAGTTTTATTTCTTTTACATAATCTACTTTTTCTTTCCCTGATTTTGTAAGTGCTAATCTACCTAATACAATGGACATTGATTCATGTGCTAAATCAGAATTGGGATAGTTTTTTAAAAGCATTTTCGAAAATGCTAAGGCGTTAACATACTTTTTCTCTTTGATTGAAGCATTGGTTTCTCTTGCTCCAATTTTTCCCAATAATTCTGCACATTTATATAATGCGGTTTGATTTAAAGGTTGTAATCGTTGAACTTCAATGTACTTTTCTAATGCGGCATTTTCCTTAAATGAAACTTCCAAAGTATGCGCTTCATTCAAGAGTTTTTCAATATCCTGGCCAAACAACATGTTTGAAAAACAACAAATCAATAATACAACTAAATACTTCATAATGCCGTTTGAATGAAATCAAATTTATTATTGAAAAGCTTTTTTATACGATACCGCAACATTACCCATAAAGTTTTGAATCGGCGGATGTTTTTTTTCTATTTTAATGTTAATTTCTTTGATGTTTTTATTGTATTCGTAGATGGCATCGGAGATATTTGCCACAATTGTTTCCAAAAGTGGCGTTGGTGTTTTCATGATATCCTTAATGATTTCGTAGACCTTCGAGTAATCAATACTTTGATTTAAATCTGAAATGATTTGCTCATTTAATAAAACAATCTCAACGTTGACGACAAATTCATTTCCTATAATTTTTTCTTCATCAAACAAGCCATGATAAGCATAAAAATGAAGATTATTTAAATAGATGGTGTACACGTTTTCAATATTTAAATTAATGCAATCCCTTTTCGCCAAGATATCTTTCTGCATCTAATGCCGCCATACATCCACTTCCGGCAGCGGTTACTGCCTGACGATAGGTTTTATCTTGCACATCTCCAGAAGCAAAAACCCCTTCAATGTTGGTTTTGCTAGTACCTGGTATGGTGTTGATATAACCCGTTTCGTCCATATGCAACCATTCTTTAAAAATGCCACTGTTGGGTTCATGTCCAATAGCCACAAAAAATGCACTTACTGGTA
>VFKL01000094.1 GCA_009885535.1 Chitinophagaceae bacterium
CTACAATTAAACGTAAGAAATCTTTATCAATCAACATTCTTCCAACAGCACCTGTTTGTGCAGTTTGCCATTTTAATTTTTTGCCATCTAATTCAATTTCCCCTAATTCGTTTAAATCAGCATCTTCACTACCCATGTAATACACTGGTACAAAATGATTGTTGGAAATTTTATTGTTCAAATCATCAGCCAATTTTATAGCATGAATAATTTTGTAGATAAAATATAATTGTCCCGTAAAAATATTGGGCTGATGAGCGGTACAAATTGTAAAGGTATTTTCCTTTAAAAGCAACGTTATGTTTTTTTGAGTTTTCTCACTAGAGGAATATTTATCATATTGCTTGTTGAAAACATCAACCAAAAGTTTTCGATTGGTATTTGTATGTTTACGCGATTCAATAGCAGTTTCAATTCCAGCAAGATTAGGTTCGAATTTGTAAAAAGGTTTTAGGGCTTCATTCCCATTTAAATAATCAACCACCAAATTAGAAAATGATTTGGTTTGTTGATAGGTTATATGTGAAGATTTAATTTTCAATTTTTAAAATTGAGTTGTTGTGATTAAGCTTTTGCACACCTTTAGAAGATGATTTAAATTACTGTCCCTTCTAAATCATAATCAAAAGCTTTCTCTATTTTAACCTGAACAAATTCGCCAATTTTTAATTTCTTTTCTGTGTTTATGATCACTTCATTATCAACTTCTACACTATCAAATTCAGTTCTGCCCAAATATCGACCAGCTTCTTTTTTGTCCACCATTACTTTTAGTGTTTTCCCAACCTTTTCTTGATTTTTTTCTAAACTAATTTCTTGTTGTACTTCCATGATTTCTTGCGCACGCAATTCTTTTTCTTCGGGAGATACATCATCTACTAAATCATGTGCACTGGTTTGTTCTTCATGACTGTAAGTGAAAATACCCACACGGTCGAAGCGCATTTTTTGTAAAAATAATTTCAACTCTTCCACATCATCTCTAGTTTCTCCAGGAAAACCTGCGATTAATGTGGTACGCAAGCAAATATCAGGAATACGGTGTCTTATTTCGCCAATGAGGTCTTCCATTTCTTCGCGCGTAATTTGACGCTTCATTGCCTTAAGCATGTTGTTGGAAGCGTGCTGTAATGGCATGTCCAAATAATTGCAAATATTCTCCCTTTCTTTCATAGCGTCAATAATTTCCAATGGAAACTTTGACGGATATGCGTAATGTAATCTAATCCATTCCATGCCTTTTACATCTGCCAATGCATGAAGTAATTTGGGCAATTCTCTTTTTTTATAAATGTCTAATCCATAATAAGTTAATTCCTGTGCAATGAGCATGGTTTCTTTAACACCGCGTTTTACAAGTGTTTCCGCTTCGCTAACCAATGATTCAATACTTCGACTAACATGGTTGCCACGCATTAAAGGAATGGCGCAAAATGAACAAGTGCGGTTGCAGCCTTCACTAATTTTCATGTAGGCATAATGCTGCGGCGTGCTCAATAATCTTTCCCCAATAAGCTCACCTTTATAATCAGCTTCAAATTGCTTTAATATCAAAGGCAATTCCATTGTGCCAAAATAGGCATCTACTTCAGGTATTTCCGCTTCTAGATTTGATTTGTATCTTTCACTCAAGCAACCGGTAACATACAATTTATCAATCTTTCCTTTCTTTTTTAACTCCACATGATCAAGAATGGTGTTGATGCTTTCCTCTTTTGCTTTCTCAATAAAGCCACATGTGTTGATGATGACGATATTATGGTCTTTCTTTCCGCTTTCGTGAACGGTTTCGATATCATTCGCTAAAAGCTGTCCACTTAACACTTCACTATCCACCATGTTTTTACTACAACCCAGTGTTATGATGTTTACCTTGTCTTTTTTTAATGTTTTTGTCTTCATAATAATTGGGCGTAAAGTTAGCAAAAGAAATACGTAAAAGAATTGAAAGAAAATTAAAACCTTACTTTGCACTTGAAAACAAGGATTATTCAAATGTTGCTTTGATTTTGCAGATTAAAAAACTGTATTTTAGTTTTATGAATGGCTTGAAAAAAAAGATAGTAAAAGTAGCGGTGATAGATTTATACATGGGTACTGATAATCAGGGCATGCGGGGTATTCGCACCATTTTAAAAATATTTCAAGAAAAGTATCAGATTCAATTTCAAGTAGATGAATTCGAGCTTCGAAATCAACTTCAAATTCCAGATTTAAGCTATGATATTTATTTGTCGAGTGGTGGCCCTGGTAGTCCAATAGAAACCAATTTGGCGCAATGGGAAATCCTATATTTTAATTGGCTCAATAATTTGATTTTATTTAATCAAACGTCAAATGAGATTGATAAAAAATTCGTGTTTTTTATTTGTCATTCTTTTCAAATGGCGTGCAGGTATTTTAAAGTGGCTGAAATCAACAAAAGAAAAAGCACTGCGTTTGGCGTTTTTCCAGTACACTTAATAAATAATGCTGCGAAAGATTCCATATTTAAAAATATTTCCGATCCTTTTTATGCGGTAGATAGCAGAGATTATCAGGCTACAAAGCCAGCATTGTCGATACTTGATAAAATGGGTGCAAAAATATTGGCCATAGAGAAAGCCCGCCCGCATGTGCCTTACGAAAGAGCATTAATGGCCATAAGGTTTAACAGAGAATTATTTGGAACGCAGTTTCATCCTGAAGCAGATCCTGAAGGCGTGATACAATATTTACTTACTGAAGAAAAAAAGCAAGAAGTAATTGCCGAACATGGAGAAGCAAAATGGCAATCTATGATAGATCAACTTAACGATCCAGATAAAATATTGAATACATTTTCAACGATGGTGCCCAATTTTATTTTAGACGCTTTACAACAAAAAAATATTTTTTAACTCAATGAAGCATACACTTAGAGAAAAATTTCTTGAGGCATTTTCAATGGAAAAATATGCTGCATATTTGGCTGAAATAGAAACGTTTGCCCAATCAAAACTTGAATTTCGCGTTGCAGAAACGCCAGTATTTATTTCCAAAGATTTAAAATTGAAAATGGAGGAAACAGCTGATACTGTGATTGAATTTATTAAGGATAAAGATTTTAAAAAAATAACGGAGCTTAGTATTCCCAATGAATTTAAAATACCTGGTGAAAATGAATTCCCTCAGATGATGGTTTTCGATTTTGGCATTTGTAAAAATAAAGCAGGTGAAATAGAACCACAATTGATAGAGATGCAGGGATTCCCATCTTTATTCGGTTTTCAATATTTATGCGATGAATTAACAAAAAAGCATTACGACATTCCTGAAAATTATGACGCTTATTTAAATGGGTATGATGGGGAAAGTTATATTCAACTGCTAAAAGAGATTATTATTGGTAAAGAAGATTTGTCGGGGGTTGTATTATTAGAGATTTATCCACAACAACAAAAAACGTTGATTGATTTTAAAATAACAGAAAAAATATTGGGCATTAAAACAGTTTGTTTGACAGAGTTGATTGCTATTGAGGATAAACTATTTTATAAAGATTCGGGAAATCTAATTCAAATAAAAAGAATTTTCAACAGAATGATTTTTGATGATTTGTCTAAATTTCCAGAGATTAAACATATTGACCTTTCAAAAAAATACGATGTAATATGGGTTACACATCCCCATTGGTTTTACAGAATTAGCAAATATATTTTACCCTTTACGCATCACCGTTATATTCCAGAAACTTATTTTTTAAATGAAATAAAGTATCCTGTTCCGCTTGATGAATTCGTATTAAAACCACTTTTTTCTTATGCAGGAATGGGGGTTATTATAAACGTTACACAACATGACATCGACCAAATAAAAGATCCGGAAAATTGGATACTGCAAAGAAAAGTAGAATATGCTGAAGTGGTGGAAACGCCTGTTGGAAATTCTAAATTAGAAATCAGACTTTTTTATTTTTGGAAAGAAGGTTGGGACAAACCCATTGCTGTTCATAATTTGGCGCGATTGAGCCAAGGTGAAATGATTGGAACAAGGTATAATCAAGATAAAACTTGGGTAGGCGGAACAATTGCTTACTTTGAAAAATAGGTCGATTATTTAAATGCGCTGAAAATATTGTATTCTAGTCTAATCATACCGCCAGAAGGAGCGGTTCGGTATAAATCTTTTGATAACGGAAAGCGATACCCTAAGTCTATACGCATTCTACTTAAAATAATAAATTGTAAAGATGGAGCTAGGTCAACAAATGTTTTTCCAGTAGATAAATTGGTTTGACAAAGGAATTCCAACATGCCATTCATATTGGTTTGGTTATAGCTAACGTATTCTTTTGGCAAAAATAATTTTCCAATAGATAGGGTATAGTCAACGGCTTTGTTATTGTTGTTAATTTGATATTCAGCAGCTTTGCCATTATCCATGGCTTGCACATATGCTATGGAAGTTGATATCGCTGTTTTATTTATAAGTTTTGTTGCCACTAAACCCAAGTTGAATCCTGAGTTATGTCCCCTTAAATCTATAGCTTCTTGATGTACATCACTCGTATTTATAGCACATTGCGAGAAAGCGGCAAGTCTGAAATGGGAATGTACATCATCTTTACTGAAAAATCGATACTTCCCATATATGGCAGCTCCTTCTGTAACTAGTTTGTTGTTTCGATCGGAAATAAAACCTTCTGCATGAAACATAAAATGTCGGTTTACGCCGATCATTATTTCAGGTAGTAAATGAAAATTGTATTTATTGGAAATTTGTTCTTTCATTAAAGTATTGGTTAATCTAAATCCAATACTCTTTGATGGCATATTGCTTGCGGGTTCTGTAAAAGAAAATAGTTCTTGGGTAAAACCTAATTGAAAATTTAAAACACAGAAAAGTAAAGTAAGTACACGCTTCATGAATTGCTCTCGTTTTAATGAATAAACATGAAAAAATAGATTACGAACCAAATGAACGCAATTTGTTTATTGCTAACTAAAGCTAATTAATATTCGTCTTCATTAAAAAAGAAATCTTCTTGGCTAGGATAGTCGGGCCAGATATCTTCTAAGCCTTCGTAAATTTCGCCTTCGTCTTCTAATTCTTGAAGGTTTTCAATTACCTCAATTGGTGCGCCACTACGGATGCTATAATCAATTAATTCATCTTTGGTAGCAGGCCAAGGAGCGTCTTCTAAATGTGATGCTAATTCTAAAGTCCAGAACATTATTTAAATGGTTTATTTTGCAAATGTAGATGTTAAGATGAAATTACCAAATGTCTTTTTACCAAGTGGAGAAAATATTTTTATTTATTAACATTCTAAAACCATAATTGGTTAATTTTAATTTATGCTAATTGCAAAGGGAATTACGAAAAATTATGGGACACTACAAGTATTAAAAGGTGTAGATATTGAAGTAAAAGCTGCAGAAATTGTTAGCATTACAGGCGCATCTGGCGCTGGGAAAAGCACGCTGCTACACATTTTGGGTACGTTAGACAATTCGGACTCCGGATCAATCACAATGAATAATGAAAATATTTCAGCGTTAAAAGGAAAGAAGCTAGCCAATTTTAGGAATAAAAATATTGGGTTTATATTTCAATTTCATCATCTTTTACCGGAGTTTACCGCCATTGAAAATGTTTGTATTCCCGCTTGGATTGGGGGAAAAAATCGTGGCGTAACCGAAAAAAAAGCCAAAGAATTGCTCGATCAGCTGGGACTTTCTCACCGTTTTGGTAACAAACCATCAGAATTATCTGGCGGCGAACAGCAAAGAGTGGCCGTAGCAAGAGCATTAATAAACAATCCATCTATCATTATGGCGGATGAACCAACAGGTAATTTAGATTCTGCCAATGCGTATGAGCTTCATCAACTATTTATAAAACTTCGTGATTTATATGGGCAAACGTTTTTGATTGTCACCCACAATGATGCACTCGCTAAATTGAGTGATAGGATTATTCAAATGAAAGATGGGATGATTTTGAGTGAGGGTTAATCTTAAATTGAATTTTACAAAATCAGGCAATAGAATTGACCAATTTCTTTTCTTTATTTTTCTGAATAAGATTTTTCTTATTTGATGGTTGCTTTCTTTTTTTAAAATACGCACTAAGTGCTTTTTCTTCATCAATTGTGAGTGAACCTTGTCCACCAATGAAGTCTACATTTAATTCTATTTTTTTTGTTTTCATTTTCGAGTGTTTTTTAGCGCAGCGTTTTAATTACTCAACAAACCCTTAATCACTTCCGCTACTTTTTCCGCATTTGGCAACATGGCTTTTTCAAGTATTACATTCATTGGAACTGCAGGTAAATTCAATGCCCCCAATACTTCCACTGGCGCATCTAAATATCTAAAACAAGCTTTTGAAATACGTCCTGCTAGTGCTTCAGAAAACGAATTATTTTGTTGCTCTTCAGTTAATATCAAGCATTTGCCATGACGCTTCACGGTTTCAAATACAAGGGCTTCGTCTAAAGGAAATAACGTTCTTAAATCGATGATTTCAACTTTTCCATCGAAGTTTTTGGCAGCTGCTTTAGCCCAATAAACCCCCATGCCATAAGTGATGATGCAGCAAGAATTCCCATTTTCAATATTAGATTCAGTTGCTTTTAAAACTACATTCCCTTTACCTAGCGGGATAACATAATCGCTACTTGGTTCAGTCATTTTTGCTTCTTCTGTTCCAGGTACTTTACTCCAGTACAACCCTTTGTGTTCAAGCATTACAACCGGATTGGGATCTAAGAAAGCAGCTTTCAAAAGTCCCTTCATATCCGCCGCATTTGAAGGATAAACCACTTTTATACCCTTAATGGTCAGCAAGGTACTTTCTACACTACCACTGTGGTAAGGTCCACCACCGCCATATGCTCCAATAGGTACACGAATTAACGTTTGAACCGGAAATTTGCCACAACTTAAATAACAACTTTTAGAAATTTCGGTTACCAATTGATTAAGTCCCGGATAAATATAATCTGCAAATTGAACTTCTACAATTGGCTTTGCACCTACCGCACTCATCCCTACCGTAGAACCAATAATATATGCTTCTTGAATGGCAGTATTGAAAACACGATGGTCGCCAAATTGTTCGGCTAGTGTTGCCGCTTCTCTGAAAACCCCGCCCAATCTGCGTCCTACATCCTGTCCATACAAAATCGCTTCAGGATAAGTTTCCATAATTTCCCTAATGGCAAATAGGGCAGCGTCAACCATTAATATTTTTTCATTTTCAATTGGCGCTCTATTTCCTTTTTCTACGGTGATTGGCGTTGGTACAAAAACAAAATTCTCTACTTCTTCAGGAGATGGGTCTGGCGCATTGGTTGCTTCTGAAAAATCTGATTTTACTTTTTCTAATGCCTCAGTTTCTATGTTTAAAAGTTCGGTTTCGGGAATTCCGTTTTCTAATAAATATTTTTTCAAAATAGGAAGCGGATCTGATTCGTAAGATTTCGCAAGCTCTTCCTCATTTCTATAAAATTCTTTCCTAACGCCGCTGGTGTGATGTCCTAATAACGGCACTTTTGCGTGTACAAGCCATGGAACACAATTGGTACGTACATCATCAATCACCATTTGCATGGTTTCAAATGATTCGATAAAGTTTGTGCCATCAATACTGATTCTATTGATGCCTTTAAATCCTTCTATAAATTCGAATGCGTTTGTTGTACGCGCTTCTTTTGAGGTAACGCTAATTCCCCAATCATTATCCTGAACCAAATAAATAATCGGTAATTGATGTAATGCGGAAAATTGAAATGCTTCACTCACTTCGCCTTCCGTTACGGAAGCATCTCCAAGCGAACAAACAACTATAGGAGAAGAATTCTCTTTTATTAAGTCGCTTTTTATGGATTGTAAATATTTTAAACCTTGTGCCACACCAGTCGTAGGAATGGCTTGCATTCCAGTTGCACTGCTTTGATGAATGATGGTTGGTTTATCGTTGCCTCGATAATTTGGGTGATTGTAATATTCTCTACCTCCTGTAAATATATCATTTCCTTTAGCCAACAACTGCAGCATTAATTCGTAAGGCCTAAAACCTAATCCAAGCATAATGCTTTCATCACGGTAATACGGACTAACATAATCACAAGGTAAAAGATTAAATGCAGTTGCCAACTGAATCGCTTCGTGACCTCTAGATGTACTATGCACGTACTTGCAAATGGTACGATTCGCTTCGTAAGTTTCTGCCATTGCTTTGGCGGTGCACATTAGCGTATAAGCGCGTAATAAAATATCGTTTTGAATTGGCATGATGCAAGTTATAAAAAAAGCCAAACTGAATTTTGGCTTTGGGTAATTATTTTATTGTTGATTCAAGATGAAAAAATTATTTCATTTTAAAAGTTTCCAAAAACTTAGTGGTGAAATTACCTTTTCTAAAATCTTCATTTTGCATTAATTGTAAATGAAAAGGAATGGTTGTTTTTACCCCTTCAATTACATATTCGCTCAATGCCCTATGCATGGTATCAATAGCTTCTTCGCGTGTTTGAGCAACAGCGATTAATTTAGCAATCATACTATCATAATACGGAGGTATTACATAACCTGCGTAAACATGACTATCCACACGTACGCCATGTCCTCCTGGGGTGTGTAAAACCGTTATTTTCCCTGGGCTTGGTCTGAAGTCATTATGAGGATCTTCAGCATTAATACGGCATTCAATAGCGTGCATTACTGGATAATAATTTTTACCCGTAATTTTTTCGCCTGCTGCAATTTTAATTTGTTCTTTAATTAAATCGTAGTTGATAACTTCTTCGGTAACGCAATGTTCAACTTGGATACGCGTGTTCATTTCCATGAAATAGAAATTGCGATGCTTATCTACCAAGAATTCGATTGTGCCAACACTTTCGTAATTGATGGCTTGTGCAGCTTTGATGGCAGCATTTCCCATTCTTTCTCTTAATTCATCAGTCATAAATGGCGAAGGTGATTCTTCAACCAATTTTTGATGTCGGCGCTGAATAGAGCAATCACGTTCGCTTAGGTGACAAACGTTTCCGTATTGGTCGCCTGCAATTTGTATTTCTATATGGCGGGGTTCTTCTACGAATTTCTCCATATAAATACCATCATTTTTGAAAGACGCTGCAGCCTCAGCTTTTGCCGCTTCAAAAGCTTTTTCAATTTCGCTTTCTTGCGATACCACACGCATACCTTTTCCACCTCCGCCAGCGGTTGCTTTCAATATTACTGGGTATCCAATTTCTTTGGCTGATGTTTTTGCATGGTCTACGCTTTCCAACAATCCTTCTACTCCAGGTACAACCGGAACGCCTGCTTTAATCATCGTTTTTTTGGCCGTTACTTTATCGCCCATAGAATTGATCATATCAGGTGTAGGCCCGATAAATTTAATTCCATGATCTGCACAAATTTTAGCAAACTTGCTGTTCTCAGCCAAAAATCCGTAACCCGGATGAATGGCATCGGCGTTTGTAATTTCGGCTGCAGCCATAATATGTGGAATATTTAAATAACTATCCGCACTTGAGGGTTTACCAATACAAACGGCTTCATCTGCAAATTTTACGTGCAAACTGTCTTTATCCGCTGTTGAATAAACCGCCACAGTTTTAATACCCATTTCTCTGCATGTTCTTATTACACGTAGGGCAATCTCACCTCGGTTGGCAATCAATATTTTTTTAAACATAAATTAGAAATTGTTGATTCGAAAAAAATGGAATAATCAAAAAAATACAAGTTTTGCTTGTTTTTAATTGTAAAAAGGACTGAATTAAGCTGGATCAACCAAAAACAAGGGTTGGTCGTATTCTACCGGACTTGCATCGTCAACCAATATTTTCACAATAGTTCCCTTTACTTCACTTTCGATTTCGTTGAATAATTTCATCGCTTCAATAATGCAAAGTACTTTTCCTGGGTTGATTTCGTCGCCAACACTAGCAAAAATTGGTTTCCCAGGTCCTGCTTGGCGATAAAATGTACCTATCATTGGACTTTTTACGGTGATTAAATTATCTGTTTTTGGCGCCTCTGCTACTGGTGCACTAGCCACTGCAGGTGCAGATGATTGTGGTGCAGATGGAGCTGGCGCATAAGTTGGTTGCGCAGAAGTAATAATGTTTTGAACGGGATCGCTTTTTTGTTTGATAGTAATCTTTTTGCCATCTTCTTCAATTGTGATTTCGCCAATTGATGTTTTGTTGATTAATTTAACCAACTCTTGAATTTGCTTAATGTCCATGTGATTAGTTTGAAAATGAATTAATTGTTATCAAATTGAGTGACGAAGATAATGATAAGTTGTATAAACAGCACAATTTTAAAAATATCATTTTTGAGTGAAAATGTATAAAAAAAGGTTCAAATGAATCGAAAACCAATCAAAAAGCATAAAAAATGCCCAAAAAACGCCCAAAAATAAAAAAGGCCAGAACTGAATCTGGCCTTATAAAATGAGGTTTTGGTTTTTTATTTTACACGCTCAACGTACTCACCAGTTTTGGTGTTGATTCGAATCATTTCACCTTCGTTTACAAAAAGCGGTACGTTTACCGTTGCACCTGTTTCTACCGTAGCAGGCTTTAATGTACGCGTTGCAGTATCTCCTTTCATTCCAGGTTCGCTATACGTTACCAACAACACAATCTTATCTGGCAATTCAACACCCATAGGCAGATCAGTTTCACCGTTAATTAAAATGTTTACCTCTTGCCCGTCTTTTAAAAATGCTGGAGCATCAATCATGGACTCTGGTACAGTTACTTGCTCAAAAGTTTCGATATCCATAAAACTATATCCTGTATCATCTTTATACAAATATTGATATGCTTTTTTCTCAACACGAACAGGAAAAACGGTTTC
>VFKL01000019.1 GCA_009885535.1 Chitinophagaceae bacterium
TAATGATGAGCGCAATAATTTCGTATTGTTTTGAGATATAAGTAGAAGTTGATTTGGGGAGATAATAAATTAAAAGATACACCTCATAAACCAATATAAAAGAAAAAGGGGTGTAAATGGCAGCGATGGGATTTTTTAATAAGTTTGATGGTTCGTTAATGGTAATAATATTAAAATGTATCAGCCCAATCATTAATAAGTGAATAATAAAACTCACTAAAGCAATCCATAAAATTACCCGTTCACTTTTTTCTTTGGTTTTCTTTGAAAGAAGTTTTTGATAAAGTTTTTCTGAGAGTTTTGATATTTCCATGTTAGTTTTTTTAATCAAAATATGCTGTTATTAATAGTTCGTTGTAATGTGAGAAAGACCGTCAACGGTATGCGGTTTCATGAAGTTGGAATTTCAAAGCACAAATCACACATTCCACCACAAATGTAGTGAGTATATCTATTTCAATTTTAAAACGTTCTTCTTCTGTTGGAAGTAATACCAATTATAATTACTTTTTAGTTCAATTTTTTCTGGTAAAATGCCGATATGATAGCTGTTTGAGGCAATTTCATTGAACCATTGCAGATATTCAATCGGTATAATCATAAATGATTGAAGAAAAATATTTAAACCCGGAAATGAAAATGAAAACTACCATGTACAAATACACTTAAATAAAAACAGTATTAAACTCGTGTGTGCGCTGAATAAGCTGTAGCAAAAATGCCCCGATACATAAACTGTTATCGGGGCATTTTTTAAGGGGCATTTCTTCTACTCCACTGAATGTTGTGCAATTGTTATTATCAATATTTGTAGCTTTTCCACTTCAAAACAGTGTCATTTAATGAACGCTACATAATCCACTTCAAGAGAAAAAGGACCTTCCTTTTTTTCATAGGTCATTATTCCCATTCGAACTATATTTTTTAAACTTTCTGACTTCATCATATTTCCTGTTGGTTCACCAATTACAATTTCTTGAAAATCTTTAAAATAAATAATCACCTCTTCCCATGTATCATCCTTCTTTGCAGAAAATTCATGTTTGTAATTTGGCTGTGTCCAGTTTCGATCATCTTCTAAAGTACAAGCAAACTTTTGATTGGTAGATTTAAACTTGATTTTAACACCCATGTGTGTAGATAAATCAAAACTTTTATATTTTGTTTTTATAGATGAAAAACCTCCATAATTATCTAAGGAAATATCTCCAGATAATAAAACAGAATTAATGGTGTATTCAATTTTAGATTTTGTAACTCCCCCCATTATATTATCCGAAAGTAAAACCCATTCTTTATTTTTTTCGGCCAAATTACCGAAATCAATAAGGGAAGTCTGCCCGAATGATTTCAAAGATGAAATGGCTATTAATAAGTAAATTAATATTTTCATGTACTGGTTTTTTAAATTAAAAATTATTGTTGGTTAAACCCACTCTTTATTCTGAAGGGTTTAAAGTTCATTATTTTTTATTCAACTTAAATCTAACTCCAGCATAAATTTCCCTTCCTCGTGTCGGACCCCAAACGGAAGAGGTGTCAAAGTATGGGCTAAATGGGTCTTGCCAACTGATTATCGGTTGTTTTTGTCGGAAGTCAAAAATGTTTTCACAACCTGCATAAACTTCAAACTTTTTTAAATTGTACGTGAATTGTGCATTTACAGTTGTGTAAGGTTTTGAAAAATCAGGTCGCTGAAATTCTATCGGATTTGATTTCGTGTCTGGCAATCGCTGTTCTCCAAACCAATGCACATTCATATCAAAGTGGAATTTATTCGTCAATGGTTTGTAACTGAAAGTTGTTATGAATTTATGCATTGGATTGAAAGGCAATAACTGTTTGGCTCCTCCATTTTCCCTGTAAACATCTAAAAAGTTATATCCCGTTTTCAATTCAACCCTTTTGTAAAATTTCAAATACAACTCTGCCTGAAAGCCATTGCTTACGCTTGTTCCTGTAAAATTTTTAATAATCGCTTTTGTAGGGTCGCTGTCATAATCAGGAAAAATTTGATTTTGAAATTCTGTTCGGTAATAGTCCACACTAAAATAACCTGATAGATTATTGTTTTTCGTTTCAAACTTTTGCGTCAAGTTAACGCCAAAATTTAACGCTTTTTCGGGTTGTAACTGCTCGGCAAAAATGATGTCCCGTGAACTTACAAGTAATCCGATATTTTCGCTAAATAAATTTACCGTTCTCCAACCTGTTCCAACATTTGCCCTAACAATTGTTTTTTGGGCGATGTCGTATTTAAGTAACGTTCTTGGCGTAAACTGAAAACCAAATTGATTATGTTGGTCGCCCCGAACACCTACAATCCAGGTAAGTTTATCATTTAAAAATCGGAATGTATTTTCGGCAAAAATTCCGGGAATGTTTTCCAATCGTTGATATTTTCCGGCATATGTCCGTTGCAACAAGGTGTCGGTAAAAGCAATATTTTCATTCAAGTTCAAATGACGGTAACTGATGCCTGTTTTTAATTCATGTTCGGCATAGCTCAGCTCATACTGTATGTTTGCGTAAAAATTCGTTTGCTGTGCATCATATTTTACCGTTCCAAAAAATGAATTTTGTTGTTGATGAAAAGACGAAGCAAACAAAACAATGTTATGTTTATCATTTACACGATAACCCGTTTTTGTCCAAATTTCAGGTTGGTTGATCTGTACACTTTGTCCGTAAACAGTGGTGCTTCCTTTGTCATTTTCGGGATTAAAGAAGGTTTGTCCGCCAATGCGTTGTTCGTTAAAAAAACGTAAACCTATTTGACTATTCCAACCCCATTCTTTTTCATTTCCGTATTTCCATCTGTTGGAAATCATATAACGGGTAAGCAAAGGCAAGTCAAGAAAATTGTCATTGTCTCGATCAGTTTTATTGGCTGGTTGCACCGTATGAAACGTTGTTAAGTTGCTCCATTTATTTTTTTTGAAAGCATAGTTTGCGTTAAAATGCTTTTCCATAAAATTGTTCACATAAACATTAAGCAACAAACTGTCTGTTTTGTCGGGTTCTTTCGTTTCAACATTTATTTGTCCGCTAATGCTTTCATATCCTTGCAATACGCTGTTTGCGCCTTTTGAAATATAAATGTTGTCAACCAATGTGCCTGGAATAGTGCTGATGCCATACGTGTATGACAAGCCTTGTATCAATGGGAAACCATCAATCAATACTTGATTGTAAACGCCTGATAAACCCAAAATGCGCAGTTCTTTAGAGTTCGTTATCACATTGGTTGTTTGTGGTTGCACCGTAGTTTGAGTTTCAAAACAACCTGCAAGGTCGCAACAAGCCGCTTTTTTAAGTTCCGTTTGCGTTATTTGCTCGGTCTTTATTGCCTTGATGTCTGAAATAATTACGCCGTCTCGTTGTCCTTGAACAACCACTTCATTTAGTGTCTTTGTTTCCTGCAAGTGAAACTCAACAAAGGTTTGATCGATGATGTCAATGGTGTCTGATGAATGGCCCACATAACTTGCAATGAGTTTTTTATTTGAAATGTCTGTAGCAGAAATTTCAAACGCTCCTTGGTTATCTGTGGTTTCGCCAATGGCAGTGCCAAGCCAATATATCCTTGCACCAATAATGGGTTCTTTTTTGTTGTTGGTTACTTTTCCTAATATTTTTTGAGCCGATATGCCAAACGGAAACAGTAAACCAAGAATGAAGATGTATTTTTTCATTGTCTTGTTTTTTTAAAATTAGTGCAGTGGATTTTAAATGCACTGCACTTTAATTTATTTACTGTTTTATTTTGTAACGTCTTTCGTCAGGATTTTCGCAAGTTCCTGTATTTTCAATGGCTGCAAATATCTCCTTTTCTGCTACTAATGTAGGATTGTAATTTACTTCAAAGGTGGTTACTGTTCCTTGTTTTAATACCTTGCTACTGCTCACGCCTTTTACTTTATCTACATTATCAGAAATCATTTTTAAGTCCTTTGAACAATTAATGCCTTTGACCTTAATGGTTGCAGTTTTTAAACTGTCTGTTGTAGTATGGGTAGATGTTGTTTGCGAAAACGCAATGTTTGTTGCGGCTGTCAATACGGTGAAAGCCAAAACGAATGATTTTATGAATTTCATTTTTCTGAATTTAAATTGTTTAACGATAAGAATTAATGCTCCGATTTTTTCGGTGCTAAGTCCAGGTTAAACAAATTTTGGCGGTTGCCAAAAGTCAGGAGCAAATTGAGAAATAAAAACAGATTGATTGGTAAATCCCTTGACTGAGAAAAATGTAGGTTTAGGAATACTGATTGATGGTATATTGTAACAAATTAAAACAAAAGAACTGCAAACCTGAAAAGGGTTACAAGATTTTTCGTCACAGTCGTTGTCTTCATTTTGGTCTTGTGTATTGTCATTGTCTGAAGTAGGATTGCATTGTCCACCACAACAAGTTTGATCGATGCCTGTCGGCAATGAAAGCAGATTAATCCCCGGCATAACTGCAAGAAACAGAATAAAAGTCGCTAATATAAATGTTAGAAATTTCATTGCTGTGCAAAGATAGGGTTTGTTTCCGCTAGAAAGTAAAGGGCAGGTTTTTTGGATTATTTTAATGTCTTTCGTCTGATGGTCTTGGGGCTTTGTGGTCTTTTAGGCTTATAGGTAACGATTTGCGCCTACGGCAGTGTTATAGCGCTTGTACGCTGTTAGCTGAAGTGACTTTATTTTTGAAGTTCTTTAGATTTCTTTTTGTCATTTGTTTGCAAATTTCTTGTCTTACGTTTCTTCAAAAAATCACTAAATTCTTTGTCGTCTTTTTCGCTCAAGTTTTTGTTGATAAAAACAAAATCTTTATCGTCCATTTTTTTGAAATTTATCATAGCTTAAAATATTTAAAATAATTTGTTGTTAAAATTTGTGCGATGTTACATACAGTTTGTTGTCATTTTTAACTCCCTTCTACAATTTTAATCTCATCTTCGGTTAACTCGTACAATGCATAAACCATCTGGTCTATTTCCTTATCGGTCTTTTCTATTTGTGCTTTTAAATCCAATGCTTTTTTTGCTTCAGATGTAAAATAACTTTCCCATTCAGCTTCTTCACTTAACGACAATTTTATTTTCTTTTTGGCTAACTCTTTTATAAAATCTGCATAAGCAAGTAAATACCAATCTTGTAGTTTTTTGGGTAAATCTGATAATGAAAATTTGCGTTCTAGACTGCGTTGGAATTTTTGAGATTGTTCTTGAAATGCTTTATTATTTATTAGTTGATTATTTACAAAATCAATAATCATTTGAGAATTATTTGAAATTTCTGGCAGAGGGAATGGTTTTAAATAGTTTGTTTTAAAAACATAATAACCGCCACCATATTCTGAACCTGTATTCTTCAGAAAAAACCACATTATCCGCGAATTCATAATTCCCAAATAATATTTTTCATCAATTTTGAATTCTGTTTTTTTGATAAATGAGTATACTTTAGTGTTATGATAATATTCACCCGTCTGATCATACGTCATATTACAACCAAGTGATATTTCCCTAGTCATAATTTTGGGGTTTTGAAAATAATTTAGATTCTTTGGATAGATATAACTAAACCAACCTTCAGCAATATTCATTTTTCCTCGCTCTCTGCCTCTAATTTCAGTTTCAAATCTTTTCAAATAATTAAACCCCAATGGAAATTCTTTTTCAATATATTTCTCAGACATTGCAGATGCATTTCCAATTAAATTGTAAGGGAAAATCACATAATTAGCAATTTCAGGTGTATTATATTTGAAAATCTCTCTTCCTCCAAAAATCGGTTTTACCAATCCAATTTCAATTTCAAAATGATAATCATATTTAGGGTTAAACCCTTTGACAATATCTCCATCTTTTACTCCCTGAAACACATAGACTTCATCCAAGCTTGTTGCAATTCCCTGAAATATCTTATCAAAAACGTCTCCCACTTTATATGGTTGACTATTTAGTTTTGAGATAACATCGAATACCCTTTCGCTTTGTAAATCCCAATTACTAGAATTAAGATTGTTGTAATACATATAATCCCAACTAAATGGCGTTAGTAAATCCAATGGATTCAGCTTCTTAAAAAATACCTTTTCTTTTTTTGTTTTGGTTAAATTAACGATACATGTGTATGTTGCTGCTTCATTGAAAACTAAGTTGGAACCAAAATGGATTAATGATTCAACACAATTATTTTCTTTAAAAAATGATCGGATTCCAAGGCCAAAATCAGTAACCAAGAACTTATGTGGGAGAATAAACGAAATAATTCCATTGAGATTTATTAGCTGAAAACTTCTTTCCATAAATATGGCGTATACATCATAATTGGCAGTCGCTGATTGGTATGTTTTCTCAAAGAAATTACACATTTCAGGATAGTGTTCAATTAAACCTTGTTTTCGAACATACGGCGGATTCCCAATCACCACATCGAATCCACCATTAGCAAACACATCCGGAAATTCATTCTGCCAATTAAATGCTTTATCACCCGCCACAGCAGGGTCATCAATTAAAGAGTTTCCGCATTTAATATTATTGCTTAGGTTGGAAAGTTTACGGCCTTGTTTTGCTGTACGAAGCCACAAAGACAATTTAGCAATTTCAATACTTTCATCATTAATATCTACACCATAAATATTCTTCTCTAATATGGCGAGGTCGGTATCAAACAAGCGCATTGGCGTATTGGTTAACTCTGCAATGATATCATCAACAAATTGATGTTCTTGCACCAGAAAGTTTACCGCCTCATTTAAAAAGGCACCACTTCCACATGCTGGATCCAATATTTTTAATGTCAGCAACCAATCTTTATATTGGTTTAATGTTTCGTAAAGTTCAATGCCCTTTGCATTCAATTTTCCATCAGCTTTTTGGTGGTCAAAAATGGAGATGTCAATATCTAATTTCATCTCCGATTTTTTCTCCGCGCACAATTTCCCAACCGTATTTTCTACAATGTATTTGGTAATATACTTGGGTGTATAAAACACACCATCTTTCTTTCGCTTGCCTTTGGTTTTATCGGCTACTTCGCCTTTTAATTCAGCTTCTACTTCTTCTATTTCACTTAGTGAATGTTCAAAAATATGGCCCAAGATATTTACATCCACATCGGTATTGAAATCGTATCTCGAAAGCTTTAATAAATCATCTTGTAATACGGCATCATCTACAATTAAATTGTCCAGCACTTCATCAGGCGCAAATATTTCTCCACCAAATTCAGGAATCAATACAGAACCTTTCTGGTCTTTTTTTCCAACAAATAAATTATTAAAAAACAATGAAACCAATTGATACAAAGGTTTTGGGGTATCAAAGGCATCGTTCTTCAAGTCGTTCCATTTTTCTACAATTTGCACAATAGAGTTGGTAGATACCAGTCCTTTATCTTCTGCAAAAAGTACAAACAAAACTTTGTCTAAAAATTTCTGTGATTTTTTAAAAAGCAATAGTTTATCATATTGTGGATTATTGTTTACCACATTTTGAAAAAAACTATTTTTAAATGAAGAGTAGTCTTTGTATAAACTCTTCGTGATATTCTCTTCGTGAAACTTGGTTTCTTGTCGTAATAATTTAGGAATGTTTTTATCCAGCAATCCTTCTTTGCGGAGATAGAGGTAAAAACGCTTAAAAGTTTCTTTATCTAAATTATACAAAT
This sequence comes from Chitinophagaceae bacterium, assembly GCA_009885535.1. Classification (GTDB taxonomy): domain Bacteria; phylum Bacteroidota; class Bacteroidia; order Chitinophagales; family Chitinophagaceae; genus Ferruginibacter. The sequence continues at coordinate 7,666 of VFKL01000019.1, forward strand.
CAAACTCTTCATATTCTGTAGCATCATCTACATAAAACCTAAGTTTATGAAAATTGGATGAGATAACATAGCTACAATCCTTGTGATTATTTTTGTACCCAAATGCTTGGTTTTTAACTGCATCGAGGTTTTTTGTTTTATTGTCTTTTAATTCAATAACCCCAACCACATTTTCTCCTTGAAAAATTGCGCCATCTGCTTTTTTAGAATCGGCTTCATTTTTCTTTTCGGTTTGTATATTAAAAGGTTGTTCGGGAAAAACGGAATAACCCAACACTTCACCGAATATATCTTTTATAAAACCTTCCTGGTATTGCTCTTCCTTAGCTACTTTAATGTTCGTTATCTTGTTGGCGCTATACACGTTTTTAAATCGTACATAGGCTTGGTCAACAATCTCTTGATCAAGAAAGGCCAAGTGTTTTCTAATTATAGATTCTTGAAATAATGACATCAGTTGTGGTTTGTATTAAATTGCCTTTAACGGTTTGCCGCTTATCGTCTGTTGCGAAGTTCGGAACTTTATATTTGCGTTTAAAGATAAAAAATTTGCGGAACGCAAAAGTGAACTTACCAAAAAAACCCGCTATTGGGTGAAACAGCTTGTTGACAACAATATTTTATTCTTCAATTTCATTATTTGATTGAATTTCTTCTGCTAACTGCTTTTCAAATTTATTGTGTATAAAAAGCATTAAAAGACCAAATAAAATGGCAGAAATAATCAGTATAGTATTAATGATGCCACTAACAGAAAAGGATATTCGAATTAAAATAGTTGAAATGATAAAACCTGAATTTCGAATAACTTTATGGAACTCGTCTGTATGGAAAAATGAAAA
>VFKL01000141.1 GCA_009885535.1 Chitinophagaceae bacterium
AGTTTTTTATACAAGATTTTTTGAGGGAAAAACGTTTGTACTGCGTTTTAAAAACACCCGTTTATATAAATTGTTCATTTGGATTATTAATTATTGCAGCTGCTTTGTACGTTTTTGGGCGCTATTACCTTAGAAGTTGAAATAGTTAGGTTTATCTGTTAACATGTTTAATCTATTTCTATCTTTGGTTTCTATAAATTTTTAAACGCTGCTTTTTATGAAATCGATTCTTTATGCTTTAATGGTCATTTGTTTTTTCACGGGATGTAATTCTAAAAAATCCAGCGTTCCTGTGGTTGCTTTTATTGATGCTTTTCAAGACAATACCATCGCTCAAGCCAAGCAAGGATTTTTTGATGCACTACAACAAAATGGTTTCGATGAAAAAAAAGGAACTATAAAAGTTATTTATAGAAATGCTCAAGGCGACATTCCAACGCTTACCCAAATTACAAAATACATGATTGCGCAAGAACCCGCGCTCATCGCCACCAGCCCCACATTATCCACCATCACAGCCATTCAAAACACAAAAGAAATTCCAGTTTTTATGATGGTCAGCGGCACGCCTATTTTAATGAAATTGAATGACGCTAAAGGAAATGAACCAAAAAATTTATACGGAACAGGAGAAACACTTGGTTATATCGATACTTCATTTGGACTTATCTCCACACTCATCAAACCTAAAAATCAGAAAATAAAAGTTGGGATGATTTTTAATCAAGCCGAGCCTCAATCTGTTGAAGCCATGAACGCCATTAAAAAACGCGCAGAAGCCGACAATATGGAATTGATTGCGCTTCCGATGAATACTTCAGCAGATGTACAACTCGTTACACAATCTTTATTGTCTAATCAAATTGATGTGTTTTTTGCAAATCCTGATAATACGGTTTTTGCATCTTTTGAAACCATCGTTAAATCTTGCAATCAATCGAATGTGCCTATATTAACTAGCGAAGCAGGATTGGTTGCACGTGGTGCGCTTGCTGCATTTGGTGCAGATATTTATCAATGGGGATTTCAAGCGGGTTTGCAAGCTGCTGAATATTTAAAATCGAAATCTACCTCTAACCTTCATTGGGAAATCGTACAAAAACGAAACAAAGTGTTCAATGCAGCTGTAGCTAAAAAATACAACATCAATATCCCTGCGGATTTTAAAGCCATAAAATAATGAGTCAATTTTACCTAACGGCTTTACAATTGGCTTTATGCCTCGGACCAATGGCGATGGGTATTTTCATTTCCATGAAAGTGTTTAATATCCCCGACATTACCACTGATGGAAGTTATACTTTGGGCGCAGCCATTACCGCAGTTTTAATTAGCAATAATTTGCCTTTGTATGTTGTGTTGCCGATTAGTATGTTGTCGGGTGCTATTTCGGGTACTTGCACCGGATTCATCCACACCAAATTAAAAATTGATGCATTGCTTTCTGGTATCTTAATTATGACAGCTTTGTATTCCATCAATCTGTTGGTAATGGGACAATCAAATATTCCACTCATCAACTCGCTGTCTATTTTTGATGTCATTTTCTTTTTTGAAAATGCACAATTGAACCAATTACTCATCGCTGTTTTAATCGTTTCGGTTTTAATTTTCTTCATCATTTATTTGCTAGAAACAGATTTTGGTTTAGCCATGCGCGCTACCGGAAATAATCCCATCATGACGAAAGCGTTAGGGATTAATAATGACCGCATAAAAATTATTGGGTTGGCCTTGGCAAATGCACTTACCGCATTAAGCGGATTTTTGGTTGCGCAATATCAGGGCTTTGCGGATATCAACATGGGCATAGGTATTGTCATTACAGGACTTGGTTCGGTGTTGATTGCCGACACGTTAAAAAAGTGGTTCAACATTAAAAAAATAAACGGTCAAATTATATTAGTTGTTTTTGGATGCTTTGTATTTCAGTTTGTACTGGCATTTACATTATCCATTGGTATCGACCCGAATATGCTAAAAATGGTAACCGCAGTTTTTGTTTTGTTGATTGTTGCATTGCCAAAAATCAGCCAACGTTTGTTTAAAAAATAATTACACCAATGATTCGGATTGAAAATGTATCCAAAGTATTTAATGCGGGGAATGTTGATGAAGTATCAGCATTAAAAAATGTTTCATTACAAATTGAAGCGGGCTCATTTGTTGTAATCGTTGGGTCAAATGGCAGTGGAAAATCAACCTTACTTAATTTAATTTTAGGTAGTTTTTTTTCTACTTCAGGAAAGATTTTTATTAATGAAAACAACATTACACAATTGCCAGAGCACGAGCGTAGCAAATGGATTTCGATGGTGTTTCAAAATCCTGCAAACGGAACGGCTCCTGATTTATCAATCTTAGAAAACTTCAGATTGGCTGCTTTGCGTTCTTCTTCTAAAACAATGAAAATTGGTATTGATAACGATTTCGTTGAATTGGTGCGCGAAAAAATAAAAAAGTTGGACATGGGTTTAGAAAATAAATTAAATCAACCCATGGGAAGTTTATCGGGTGGACAACGTCAAGCGCTTACCCTACTCATGGGCGTTATGGACAAAACAGATGTGTTATTAATGGATGAACCTACGGCAGCATTGGATCCAAAATCTGCTCAAAAAATTATGCAATTGGCAAAAGAAATTAACGCCAGCCTTGGCATTACCATTGTATTAATTACGCATAATTTAAAAGATGCTTTACAAAATGGAAACCGATTATTAATGTTTAAATCGGGTGTAATTGCAAAAGACATTAATGAAGAAGAGAAACAGAAGTTAACGTTGAATGAAATGTATGATTGGTTTTTGTAGCCCCCTCGATCCCCCAAGGGGGAAGATTTGAAGTGTCGTTAGATTCAAGATCTTTAACTCATTTAAAATGTTGAAACGGAGAATAATACTTTTTAAATCAACATAAAAAACAATTAATGACTATCCGCTATTCGGTGCATTGGGCATACCATGAATATGAAATAGCAACGTTTAAGAAGTTATGAAATAGCCTTTTACCATGTTTTCTTCTATTGAATTTAT
>VFKL01000146.1 GCA_009885535.1 Chitinophagaceae bacterium
GAATACATTCACCTTAAACCCTTAAACAATTAAACCAGCGAAGCGATTTAAACCATTTTTTTCTACTTTGATGATTGGTGAAAACACCAACATCGGCAGACGAAAATCACCAACCTTTTGAACCCATTGAACTTATTGAACCTTTTGAACCTAGTTTCCCCAAACCTCATAAACCTCTTAAACTTCATAAACCTCTCAAACCTCATGTTTTATGAAAAACGAATTTAATTTTAATTTTCATATAATCCAAATTGTATGGTCAAAAAAATGTGGTTGGTTTTTTCTTTTTAATAAACTTTGTATTGTTTTTACTCAAAAAAAAGTAATGATACCATTCTAATGCCAAATATTTTTTTATCGTTCTTTTACGGAGTCTATATGTTCGGTAATGTTTCATTATACCTAAATAGGCATTCATTGATGACAAAAAATGATTCGCAATCTGTTTATCCAATTCAAATTCACCTGCATTTTTATTTTGAGATTTTACTAAATCCCATATTACCAAGTTTTGTTTTTTTATGGCTTCAAAAAAATTCCCCTTCGTTCTGTTGGCTATATATATTCTATTGGGTTTTATAATTGTGCCCAAAAACTTCACACCTTTACTATAATGTTGTAAATAAATTTTGTTGGGATGTAAAGTAAGGTGTAGTGATTTTTTTAAAAACAAGGCAATTTCCGATATCAGATTTTTTAAATAATCTTTATTTTGATGAACGATAACAAAATCATCTACATACCTACCATAATATTTAATTTCTTTTGTTTTTTTTATAAAATCATCCAACCCATGCAAATAAAAATTCGCAAAAACTTGGCTGGTTAAATTGCCGATAGGTAAGCCACAATCTGCTGGGCTTTTAAATAAACTTTTGTTATCGGGTAAATCTTTCCAATCTTGCTTACTCCCTTTGATGATACAATTTTTTGTAGGGTCGTTAAATATAATTTTCTTTACCAATGACAATATCAATTCCTTATCATTTTGACAATATTTTTTTTCTATAAAGTTTACAAGCGTTTTGTAAAGAATATTTCTGTCAATATGCATAAAGAATCCTTGAATATCTAACTTTAAGACATAGGCATCCTTTGTATATTTTTCAGAACATGATTGTATAAATTCATTCACCCTATTAATTCCAAAATGAGTACCCTTGTCAACCCTACATGCATAGCTGTCATTAATAAATAAAGATTCAAATAACGGATTAAGCTTCTTTATTAAAAAATGATGCACCACCCTATCTCTAAAATCAGCTGCAAACACCTCTCTTTTTACTGGCTTATTTACAATAAAGGCAATACTTCTTTGCGGCTCGTAACTTCCGTTGATAACTTCTTCTTCTAATTGAAATAAATGATGCTCAAAATACTTTTCAAAAGCCAATGCATTTACCGTATTTCTTTTATTACTTCTGCAATCAAAATAAGCTTCAAATAATTCTTCAGTAATATTATAGGGTTCAATTGTTGTGTCAAAAAAACTAATTTGCATTGAGAGAGGTTTGGGGAAAGGAGGTTTGTGAGGTTTGTGAGGTTTGTGAGGTTTGAGAGGTTTGAGAGGTTTGAGAGGTTTGAGAGGTTTGAGAGGTTTGAGAGGTTTGAGAAGTTTGAGAGGTTTGAGAGGTTTGGGGAAACGAGGTTCAAAAGGTTCAATAAGTTCAATGCGTTCAAAAGGTTGGAAGCATACTACCTTTGCGCGCTTTGTATGAAAGTAAATTTAATACTCGATACATGTTCATGATGCTGGTAATTGAACGAGATTTAACTCCCTTCACCTTTCGGGGGAAGGGTTGGGAAAGGGGGCTTTCGAGTCTCATTTCGAAAAGTTAGTGCTGCATTTCCTTATTTCTTATTTTTATTTTCTTATTCCTTATTTCCTTGCGTCTTTGCTCCCTTGCGAGCTTTGCGTGAAACAAAAAACTTCGTGCCTTTGCGTCTTCGTGCCTTCGTGTCAAAAAAATGCTGCAAGCATTTCATCTTCACGGTCATTTGTTCGTGTTTCAATCCCTTTGCGCGAAAAAAAAATCGTAGATCCAACCTCTTGTAAGGCTTGAAAATATTCAACCCCTACTCACTATAATTTGAAATATTCTCTTGCATATAATCAAAAAACGAATCCTTTTGAAAATACCAATATCCACCAGTTCTTTTTGTCTTTATGAATTGTATGATAAATTGAGGTGTGAAGCGTTTTAATATTGCTTTTAGCAAATCAGGATATTGCAATAGATCTGATTCAAAAAAACCTTTATTACGTAGCCAGCCATCACTGTTAGACCTTTTCAAAAGTGCATATAACGTTTCAAGTTCATCTACATGCAATAGCGTTTCTAAATATTCCAACACCAATTCAAGTGGGGTATGTTCGCTTATTAATTCAATGATTTTTTTATGCTTTGATTCATTGTGATACAACTTAAATAAAAAATCAACCGCATCTTTATTATAATCACGCAAGGCATGTTTTGCGTTGGTGATCATTTTTATTCGCCACTTTTTTAGTTCTTGTTCGTCTTTAATCTTTGATAAAACCAACACAAATTCATCATATTGAAAGGTGAACAAGAGCAATTCTTTCAACACGCCAATACGCTTATCTACTTCATTTTTTAAAATAAAAATAGAATTCAGAATTTTATAATAAGGAACACTGTATTCAATTTTATAATTGGAATTAATTTGTTGGAAACAGTATTTCTCTGCCAATTCAAGTTGATTAATTTGTATCAACCCATTAATCAATTTGAGGTTATAATCATTGCTCCAATTTAAGGGTTTAAACAAATGAAAATACTTTTCAAATTTATTGTTTTCTGAAATAATTAAAAATGTATAGGTGGTAAACTCATTTGCAAAAACCGTATTCCCTGGACCTTTTGATTTATAATATTTGGCAATCATGTCAACAAGCAACTCTTTTCTAGATTCGTTAAAATGACTGGATAGATTTTTGATGTGTGTTAGCAAAATTAAATTTGTTCCAAGCTCATCATGATGGATTCTATCTATAAGAAATTGAATTGACGATTTCCATAATTCATCATCAAGTATGTTTACGACACATTCAATACAATCATTTAAAATACTTTCAGCATAGGAATTAAATTTCACGGAATTGCTATTCAAATCCTTTCCTGTAAGCATGCAAAATTCAAGCAGTGCACAAAAGCAATCAAAATGCTTTTTATCAGCAGGATTAAATTTGTATATATCAATTATTGGTTTGTGCACAATTTTCCACAACGAAAGAATTTGTTTTATTTGAGTTGCATCTAGATTTTTCTTGTTTTTTACCACAGATTTCACCGCATCTTTTGTAATTTTTTGAATTTCAGAAACCGTGTATTCATGGTCTTTCGACGCAAATTCAAATTCAAAAGAAAGGGCAATATCTGGATATGATTTTAAAACCGACTTAACCCAACCCATTAATTTTTCATGAGGAATCGACTCCAACAGCTGTTCATTTTTATCTACTTTGTTTTTTGATTTTAAAGGTGATTTAACCTTTTTCTTAGTTGAAATAAAAAGCAACAATGCCACTTTATGTAAACAAATGGTTTTGTTTTTTGGGCAATCACAAATTGTAGCATTTACATCTCCTTCTTTAGATAAAACAACTGACACATCGTAGGTTTCATCACCATCATCAACATAAGCCACAAATTCTCCAGTTTTAATTTCATCAATTTCGCGTACTTTATTTTTTTCTGCTTTTTTAATACTGGCAGCAGAAATATATTTTTGGAGGTCGTTTATATTTATTTTCATTTTTTAAAATATTGAAACGAAAATAATAATAAAATTAAAAAGATGTTCAGCATGATATGTAAAAGAAATGGGGGAAACACTATTCAATTAATATTTTGTTGAAAAAAATGGAATCTGCTATAAAATCGCCTGTATTTTGTTTTAACTTCTTATTTATTTTAAACCAAAGGTGCAATATTCAAAAGTTCTTCCTTATTCATTGCTCTTTTCCAATTTTCTAATAACTCTTCTTGATGAATTGCTGTCCATTCAACTACTATACCTAAAACTCGTGGAGGAAGACTCCCACTCAATATCTCATTTTTTTGAATATCAATTAGCGCTTGATGCTCACCATAAAAAGCATGAAAATGAGGCGGATTATGGTCGCGATAAAACATGCGTATTATCACGCCTAGAAAGTAACTAATTTGAGGCATGAAAAATATTTGTATTAAAAAAATCGCCTGGATTTTTACCTGAAATTTCTGAATAAACCTCTGCTATATCTATTTCCAATTGATCTGACCATGATATAGAATATCCAGATGTATATATTTTTGAAAACAATTCTTTATCCTTTAAAACAGTAAAGATTCCATGATTAACTAAATCTGATAGATTAATTATGCCTGTGATGCCATCATCAAATGTTATAGAAACCAAATAATCCCGAAGATATTTCAATTCAGATACTTTCATTTTGTATAATTTTCATTTTCAAATTTACATGCTTTACTTAAATACTCAAAGACCTATTTCTTTACAAGCGAATTAAAACTAAAAAAAATACATTTTAAACAAGATTTAGCTCCTCCTAAAAAACTTTTAGATGGTATCACATTTTGTGATACCAAGATTTCAATGTCTCCATTGTTTAATTCGAACATAAAGTCTGTAGGAAATTTATCTGTGTTTCTTTTTACACTTTGTTTTAATGAACGTGTTTCTGTTTAATACAATGTAGCTAAATCCCTGTCTAACATAACCTGTAATCCACGAATAGTTAATATTTTTTTTCTATTTTTCCAATTTATTGTTCAATAATTTTTTCATTGTTATAAAATGTTTTGTGTTAGTTTTTTTTAAATGGATATCACAGTTTGTGATTTCCATTTATGGCTCAATTATCTCGACCATCTAGGTCCATCTGAACTTGAAGTCGCATTTTGCGACATCAAGTTCTGCCATTCTTCATCAGTTATTACAAACATAAAATGGTTTGGAAATCTATCTTTGTTTCTTTTTACTTGCTCATTCAATCTCCTAGTTTCAACATCGTATAAAACTGCCAAATCTTGATCAAACATAACTTGCACGCCTCTAATGGTGTAAATAATATGCTCTACTTGTATTAAAGACTTGATTTCATTAATCTCCATTTTTTACCTCCCCCAATTTATTTAACATCATTACCGTTTCTGCATCCATCTTAGAAAAACCAAACATTTTATTGCCCAAGTCTTTCAAAGATGCACCAATATGGTACATTTCTTTTTGGTCAATAATTAAAAAACGGTCGTGGTTATGATTTAATTTTTTCACCTCCAGTTTGCTGTATTGCTGATTAAATTTCTCAACATCCAATTCTAATTGACGTGTAATTTTTTGTGTATAGATCGTTACAATTACACCCGCTTTTCTTTTGGTAAAAAGTTGAAGGGTATTATCGTCTACATAATTGTCTATCAATACAATGCTGTGTTTGGCTTTGCGCATAATATCTAACACAAATTTGTACGCGTCAAATATTTGTCCATTGAAGAAAATACCTTGAGTGGGTAGTGTATCTTTTTGTTCTAAGGCGGTAAATATTTTTTCAAACTTTTCGTCTGTTTGCAATAGTTTCTTTTCTACAACTTCTATTCTTTGAATCATATTGCCAGTTGAAGCAATGGTTTTTCTCATAGCTACAAAAGCTTTCATAATTTGCAGACTCACATTAATGGCTGTTTCACTTTTAAGTACAGCAGAAAGCATGGCAACCCCTTGCTCTGTAAACACTGTTGGAGGTTTTCTATTACCACCATGGCTACCCAAACTTGATATCACATTTTGTGATTTCAAGTGTTCCCACTCAGCTACATTTAATTGAAACATAAATTCTTCAGGGAAGCGTTCTATATTTCTTTTCACTGATTGATTAACCGCCCTGGTTTCAACTCCGTAAAGACTTGCAAGCTGTCCATCTAACATAACCTGAAATCCTCGTACAGATAATATTTTATTTTTAATTGCATCAATATTTTCCATCAAATAAGTATTCATTATTTCAAAATCTTTAATTAGCTTTTTTGCATTTTATTTATCTAACATCGATGCAACCTCATTATTTCTCTTATTGAAAATCGTTGCAAATCATAATTTTAAAAAGTTTCTACATTGATAATGTTGGAAGATAAAATCAAAAACACTGAATAAATTTATTTAATGGCTTTGTGAATTTTATTTATTAAAAACACAAGGCCTTCGAAATAATTTGTATCGACTGGTTGACTGAAATGATTCGATTAAATTAGTCCAACAAATATCAGATTGGAATTATTCTATAGAATTGCGGACTAAATTCAAATTCGAATTAATATATGACCTTCTTGGGCAGAAGTTTTACTCTTATTAAATTATAGGTTAAATGTTACACCCCATAAGTTTAATTTTTGTGGTGAGTGTAACATTACTGAAACAAACTAGCAAAAATATGATCCACTACATGCAGAAACCCTTGATTCACCCCATAAAAAAAGGTCTTACATTGCTGTAAAACCTTTTTTCGTGAACTGGCTGGGACTCGAACCCAGGACCCATACATTAAAAGTGTATTGCTCTACCAACTGAGCTACCAATTCATTTCCTTTTTTTAAGGTTGGCAAAAATAGGATAATTCATTTATCATTTCAACATTTTTTATAATTATTTTAAATTATTTTTTTTAGCTAAATAACCAAATTCGAAAAATTATTTTTTTCCAGGTTTCGTATCTCTTAAATCTCAATTCAAATTAATGAACTATTACATCATTCTAAATCGTAATTTGCAACGAAGTTTTTAAATTAAATTTTCTGATTTCATGACCAATCTTTTTTTCAATAACAAAGTCGTTGTGGTTACAGGTGGCACAGATGGAATTGGCAAAGCACTGATTGAATCGCTCATTTCAAAGAATGCAAAAATTGCCACTTGCGGTAGAAATCAATCCAAACTCGTCGATTTAAAAAGCCAATATCCAAATACAAACTTATTATGTTGCAAAGCCGATGTAAGCATTTACCAAGATTGCGAAAACTTTATCCAAAAAACATTAGCTCATTTTGGAAAAATCGATATTTTAATCAATAACGCTGGCATTTCTATGCGCTCCGAACTGATAGATTGTGATGTAGACGTTATAAAAAAAGTAATGGACATCAATTTTATGGGCACTGTTTATTGCACAAAACTGGCTTTGGCCTCCATTATTGAAAACCAAGGATCTATCGTGGGCATCTCATCTATTGCAGGTTATCGTGGACTTCCAGGAAGAAGCGGTTATTCTGCCAGCAAATTTGCACTCAATGGCTGGCTCGAATCCATCCGAATCGAACTTATGGATAAACATGTAAACGTACTTTGGGTTTGTCCGGGTTTTACACAAAGCAATATTAGAAATGTAGCACTAAATGAAAAAGCAGAAGCTCAAGGCGAAAGTCCTCTTGATGAATCTTCTTTAATGACAGCTTCTGAATGTGCCAATCATATATTAATTGCCATTGAAAAAAAGAAAAGAACAGTAATCCTTTCATTCCAAGGAAAGCAAACCATTTTTATAAACAAATTTTTTCCGAAATGGGCAGATTCATTGATTAGAAAATTTTTCTACAAAAACGGAAAACTTGTTAAATAAGCTTTACGATTGGGGAAGTTATACCAAATTGAATTATAAATTAGTCCATAATTTTATAGTATAATGCCGATGTGGTAGCTGTTTGGGACAATTTCATTGGACCATTACAGATATTCAATCGGTATTAAAAGTGAAAAGTAAAAAGTAAAAAAATCAATCCACGATTTTGACTTTTTAATTTTAAATTTTGAATTACTTAATTAGAGATGAAATTATTCAAAACAAAAAAATGATTATAAATCCATACTTTTATCGTTTAATTTAGCAAATGCCCATACTTACTTTAATAACTGACATTGGCGAAAAAGATTTCCTAACCGGCGCTATTAAAGGGCAAATGCTTCGGTATCAGCAAGACTTAAATATTGTGGACATTACGCATACTATTCCTCCATTCAACTATCCACAAGCTGCTTACATTTGCAGAAATACCATCAAGAATTTTCCGCAAGGAACTTTTCATTTAATACTCGTAAACATTTTTGATGAAAAATCAAATCTCTTTATTCTCGTTGAACACAATGGTCATTTTATTGGATGTGCAGACAATGGATTAATCACCATGATTTTAGAAGAAGAACCTCAAAAATATGCAGCATTAGAATTAGACCAATTGATGCAAAAAAGTACACTCACGTTTACCAACCTTTTTGCTAAAGCCATTTATGAATTATCAAAAGGAAAAACAATTGAAGATATTGGCAATTCATCAATAGAAATCAAATCAAAAAACCCTTTAAAACCAACTGCAGGTGACGATTGGATTGAAGGTCAAATTATTTTCATAGATAATTTTGAAAATGTTATCATCAATATCAGTAAAATAGATTTTGAAACCAATAGAAAAGGAAGAAACTTTTCCATTGTATTTAAAAGAGATGAAGTGATTGAAAAAATCAGTGCCGCATATTCCGATGTGAATGAAGGGGATAAATTGGCTTTATTCAATTCTGCAGGATACCTTGAAATAGCCGTTAATAAAGGAAATGCAGCTGGTTTATTTGGATTGCAAGGTTATGGCGAAAATCAATATCTTAGCAACCGACTTTTTTACCAAACCGTAAAAGTTTTCTTTCATTAATTCAACATTTTCACCTACACATTAATCGAATTTAATGATATTAAAAAGCACAACAGATCTTACTAAGAAACCAACAAGAATAATCTCATTGGTTCCTTCTCAAACAGAACTTCTTCATTTTCTTGAGCTTGAATTAGAAACCATTGGCATTACAAAATTTTGTGTACACCCAGCTTCATGGCATAGTGAAAAAATAAAAATTGGTGGCACAAAAAATCTGGATATTGAAAAAATAATAAACCTTGAGCCCGATTTAATCATTGCAAATAAAGAAGAAAATGTAAAAGAA
>VFKL01000167.1 GCA_009885535.1 Chitinophagaceae bacterium
CCTACAGCCATTCAAAATCAATTTACACCTACATCTATTGTTGCTGTTACCAATGTTACAGGTAGCGTTTCTCAAATTTACCGCATTAAAAAAGTGTTGTATGCTACTTCTTATAATTGGTATTTAAACAGAGGCACCAATGCAACAATCACACACATCAATGGAGCTGGTGTTAACGATACTGCCGTTGTTGTTACGTTTGCTGCTTGTTTTGTAAAAGATACCCTTTCAGTAAAATCGGTTAACCCTTGTTCTATTAGTGCAGCTAAAACAGTAATCATGAGTTCGAGCACAACTCCAACAACCGTTGCAGGCATTACTACCATTGGCGGCGATTTTGCCGTTTGTATAGGCACTTCAAAAACCTTTACCGCAATTGCCAGCACACCAACTACAACACAAGTTGGCATCGCCAGTTATAGATGGACAAAACCTCTAAACACCAACATTACTTCCGCTACTTCAGATAGTTCAAGCATCACCGTTAGTTTCAATACTGGTTTTACCGGTGGTAGCATTAGTGCAAAAGGAGTAAGCAGTTGCGGTGTGGCAGGTACAGTTGCCAGCACAACTATTTTACAATATTTACCACCAACGCCTTTGAGTATTAGATCGAGCACCAATACATACAACGCTTGTATCAACAGCAGTGTTACATATACTGCATTGGTAGCAGCGCCTACAACGGCTCAAATATCAGCTTCTGTTTTCCGCTGGACAAGGCCCAACAATACAACCATAACTTCTGCAACTGCTGATAGCTCAAGCATCACCGTTCGTTTCAATACGGGCTATATTGGTGGCTTAATTTCGGTAAAAGGACAAAGCAGATGTGGTGCACAAAGCGCAGCACGCACTCAAGCACTTACACATACCGGTTGTGCCATTGGTACAAAAATGAGTCAGCCAATTACCTCATCAAACAACCATTCATTTGAGGTTAGTTTATATCCAAACCCAACTGCAAATGCATTTAAATTATTCATAAAAAATAATAACGCAGCCGGTGCAATTTCATCAACCAACGCCATCGTAAAAGTCATCGACATTCAAGGCCGCATGATGAAATCATTCGAAGCCAACACCAACCAAGTTATCGCCATCGGCAACGAGTTGAAACCGGGTGTGTATATGGTGGAAGTAAGGATTGGTGAGGAGGTGAAGGTGGTTAGGGCGGTGAAGTTCTAGCCCCCTCGATCCCCCAAGGGGGAAGCTGGAAGCGTTTTAAATAATTGGAATTGTCATCTGTGAATATCATGAAACACACGATACTTATGCTCCCTTCAACTCTCGGGGGAAGGGCTGGGGAAGGGGGCTTTCGCGAATTTTTTTATGCCACCCCGCTGGGGCTGTAATTTGTCAGCATCATATTTTTTAGTAGTATGTCACCCCGCTGGGGTTGTGTATATTCATCATTTTTGTGTATGCTTCCAGCTTCCCCCTTGGGGGATCGAGGGGGCTACCTCAAACCTCTTCTATACAACTGCACCGTATTCTCCAATCCCAAATAAATCGCATCACAGATCAAAGCATGACCAATAGAAACCTCCAATAATCCAGGGATATTTTGAGCGAAATAATGTAAGTTTTTTAAATCCAAATCATGACCTGCATTTATGCCTAATCCAATTTCATTTGCCTTATTTGCAGCTTTAATAAATGGTTCGATTGCGGATTGTTTATTTCCAGAAGCGAAACCAACAGCATAACTTTCGGTGTACAATTCTATACGATCTGTACCCGTTTCTTTTGCAGCTTCAACCATTTCAACAACTGGATCTACAAAAATCGAAACGCGAATACCTGCGTTTTTAAAAACAGAAATAATGTCTTTAAGGTACTGCTGATGTTCAATGGTATTCCAACCCTGATTGCTCGTTAACTGGTTTGTAAAATCGGGTACCAACGTTACTTGTGTTGGTTTATTATTCAGTACCAACTCCACAAATTTCTCTTCTGTAGGATTGCCTTCAATATTAAACTCTGTAGTGATTATTTTCTTCAGCGCATATACATCATCGTAACGAATATGGCGCTCATCTGGGCGTGGATGTACCGTTATGCCATCAGCACCAAACTGCTCAATGTCTTTTGCACATTGAATGATATCGGGATTGTTGCCACCTCTTGAATTTCGTAGTGTGGCAAGCTTGTTTATATTTACGGATAATTTTGTCATAATGTGATTTTTTTTGACACGAAGGCACTAAGGCACAAAGAAAACGCTTTTTTAAATCTAGAATGATGAAGCGGAAAATACTTTCAACCATTAAACCCATAAACTATTAAACCAGCGAAGCGTATTAAACCTATGCATCTTCATTGAAGATTGGTGAAAACACCAATATCGGCAGAAGAAAATGCCCAACCTTTTGAACCTTTTGAACCCATTGAGCCTTTTGAACACCAGAAACCTCTCAAACCTCAATAACCTCATAAACCTCTTAAACCTCTTGAACCTCTGTTCTTATCAAATCCCTTATCACCACCGATGCAGCCACAGCGCCAAACGTAGCCGGTAAATAGGAAATGGTTCCATAAGCCGACTTCTTGTAATTTTTACCATCAGTCAACATAAGGCTTTCCCACATGGGCTCTTCGGGTGAAAAAACTGCTTTTATGCCTTTGTAAATTTTATCTTTTTTCAACATCTTTCTAACTTGTTGCGCAAAAGGGCAAATCATGGTTTTTGAAATATCTACCACTTTTATTTGAGTAGGATCTAATTTAGCACCCGCACCCATACTGCTCACTAAAGGAATCTTTCTTTCGTAAGCCATTTTTAAGAACGTAACTTTTGGTGTCAAACTATCAATGGCATCAACTATATAATCAGGCTTGTAATTAAATAGTTTTTCAACCATTTCAGGATTGATAAATTCCTTTATAACATTCAGTTTCAGTTCTGGATTTATGGCCAACAAACGCTCCGCCATGATATCTGCTTTCGAAACGCCGTGATTGGTAGACAATGCCGGAAGTTGTCTGTTTCTGTTTGTTGGATCCACCACATCGCCATCAATGATTGTCATAGAGCCAACGCCGCTTCTGCAAATAAATTCTGCAGCAAAAGAACCTACACCACCCATACCTACAACCATTACATGCTTCTGATTAAGCAATCTAACACGATCTTCTCCAATAAGCAAACTTGTTCTTCCAAGCCAACTAATATCTTGCATCAGTTAAAATTTGTTTTGAATACTGTTTTTGAATTTTGCATTATTTGCAAACTTAATTGTTCTATTGATGTATTTTTTATTTGTGCTGCTTTTTTATAAATATCTTCTATTAAATAATCTGCATCATCTGTTTCCAAAAATATTTTATCTGATGGGATTATCGAAAAAACAGAATCCATTGCAGGGTTAAACAATCCTTTACCAAATGAAAGATAAAAACCCGAAGCAAGCAATTCATTGGCAATAAAAATATTGTTGTTAAACCCGTGAAACACCACAGGCATAATGTTGTTGCTCATTTTAAATACATCCAATGCTTCGCGAAATGCACGAACACAATGCACAATTATTGGCTTTGCGATTTCATTCGCCCATAATATTTGTGCTAAAAAAATGGTTTCTTGAAGTTTAAAAGGCGTTTCACATATTCTATCCAAACCACATTCCCCTATTGCCAATACATTTTTTGGATGGCTTGCGATTTTCATTTTTGACAATTCATCCTGAACATTTGAAGCATCGATATACCAGGGATGAATGCCCATTGAATAATAATTCAGGCTGCTCGTTTCTCCAAAATCAGCATGCAAATTTTGAATGCACTTCAAATCATGCTGACTGGCTTTGTGTGTATGTATGTCGATTAGCAATTTTTATAAAATAATTTGATGCTTTTTAATTTTGATTGAATCTTTCTATTCATCCATTTTTTAGCATGATAAATTTAACCCAGATTTTCCAATTTAATTGAAAAATCCAAACAAAGCACCTTTGGTTCGATATATCTAGCTCCATAGGAGCGACCTGTCATTAAAAGAAATAACAACAACTATATTAGCTCCGTAGGTGCGACCTGTCATTAAAAGAAATAACAACAACTATATTAGCTCCGTAGGTGCGACCTGTCATTAAAAGAA
>VFKL01000174.1 GCA_009885535.1 Chitinophagaceae bacterium
AGAACAAATGCAACCAAGGCGAAAGCAATGGAATTTTCTATTTCCGAGATAATCTTGGAAATGAAATCGACCTTATTGTTGAAAAAGAAACAGGGCCTTTAGCTGTAGAAGTCAAATCTGCAACTAAACCCGACCGCAGTAATTTAAAAGGACTCAAGTATTGGAAAAAGTATCAACCCAATTCCAACGGCCTATTACTTTATCAGGGAAAAAATGCGCCTACAGAAGATGATAATATTCAATTCATTTCATGGGAGGATTTGGATTTTATCCGATGAAAGCAAACAAGCCTTCCATCAACTTCTTCAAACTCAAACCCATTAGTTAACCCATCGAGAATTTTGGTCAATCTGTGTAGGTTGACCATTTTTATTTTCCGCTGAAATGTACGATAGACAAGAGATTGCGGTGAATATACTATTTACTCTTGGAGTTCGAACTGTGTTATTTTCCTTATTATACAAAATCCCATCGGGGTATATCAAATATTGCAAACGTTGCTTATCACTATAATCGCTTAAAACCCACAACTGACTGGCTTTTTTATTTTTAAGAACCACAACTAATACAACCATCTTCCATACTGCAACTTGGTGCATCGGTTTGAGTTGGTTCTATGTCGTTACTGATTTGTGATTGTTGATTTAATGTTTCAGTTGAAGGAATTACAGGATTTATTTCATTGCTGCCTTGCTTCTCTACTGTAAACTGAACAGCTTGTGTGGCGGCTTGTGTCCTTAAATAATACATACCAGTTTTTAAACCTTTCTTCCATGCGTAAAAATGCATAGATGTGAGTTTGGATGCGTTGGGATTATCTACAAATAAATTCAACGATTGTGATTGACAAATGTATGCCCCTCTGTCTGCAGCCATATCAATAATATTTCGTTGTTTTATTTCCCAAACTGTTTTGTATAATTCTTTTATTTCGGCTGGTATTTCTTCAATGTTTTGAATAGAACCGTTGGCAGCTATGATTTTGTTTTTCATACTATTATTCCATAAGCCCAAATTGACTAGGTCTTTTAAAAGATGTTTGTTTACAATTATAAACTCACCACTTAAAACCCTTCTTGTGTAAATGTTACTGGTGTATGGTTCAAAACATTCATTGTTGCCAAAAATCTGAGATGTTGATGCAGTTGGCATTGGGGCAACCAATAAAGAGTTTCTTACGCCAAATTGTTTTACTTCTTCTTTTAGTGAATCCCAATCCCAACGCTCTGTTGGTGTAACGCCCCACATATCAAATTGAAAAATACCTTTAGATACCGGCGAACCTGCAAAAGTTTGATATGCACCTTGTTCTTTAGCCAGATCTTTACTGGCGGTCATTGCTGCAAAATAGATGGTTTCAAAAATATTTTTATTCAGCATTTTTGCTAAATCACTTTCAAATGGCAAACGCAATAAAATAAACACATCTGCCAAACCCTGCACACCTAAACCAATAGGTCGGTGTTTCATATTTGATGTTCTTGCTTCTTCTATCGGGTAATAATTGTTGTCAATTATTTTGTTAAGATTTTTTGCTGCCTGATAGGTTACTTCATATAATTTTTGCTGGTCAAATTTTCCATCAATTACAAATCGTGGCAACGCCATTGAGGCTAAATTACAAACTGCCACTTCATCAGGGCTGGTGTATTCCATTATTTCAGTACATAGATTACTGCTCTTGATGGTGCCCAAATTTTGCTGATTGCTTTTGCCGTTGGCAGCATCTTTATAAAGCATGTAAGGTGTGCCTGTTTCAATTTGCGATTGTAAAATAGCAAACCATAAATCATGTGCTTTCACCGTTTTTCTTGCTTTTCCTTCGGCTTCGTATTTTGTATAAAGTGTTTCGAATGCTTCTCCCCAACAATCACTTAAACCCGGCGCTTCATTTGGACAAAACAAACTCCATTCTCCATTTGCTTCTACCCGTTTCATAAATAAATCGCAAATCCATAAAGCAAAAAATAAATCTCTTGCCCTCATTTCTTCCTTACCATGATTTTTTCTTAAATCTAAAAATTCAAATACATCAGCATGCCACGGCTCTAAGTAAATGGCAAATGCACCTTTACGTTTTCCACCACCCTGATCAACATATCGGGCAGTATCATTAAAAACACGAAGCATTGGAATGATACCATTGCTTGTTCCGTTTGTGCCGCCAATATAGCTTCCCGTTGCTCTTACATTGTGAATTGCTAAACCAATACCACCAGCACTTTGAGAAATTTTTGCTGTTTGTTTCAGCGTGTCGTAAATACCATCAATACTGTCATCTTTCATTGTTAAAAGAAAACAACTGCTCATTTGTGGTTTGGGGCTACCTGCATTGAATAAAGTGGGTGTTGCATGTGTCATCCATCGTTCACTCATTAAATGATAGGTTTTGATGGCACTCTCAATATCTTCTTTGTGTATGCCTATTGCCACCCTCATATACATATGTTGTGGTCGTTCTACAATTTTACCATCAACTTTTAAGAGGTAAGATTTTTCTAAGGTTTTAAAACCAAAATAATCAAAACCAAAATCCCTGTCGTAAATAATGGTACTGTCCAGTAACTCTGCATGTTCTTCAATTATCTGTATCACATCATCAGCAATGAGCGGTAATTTTTTTTGCGTTGCTGCATCTACATAGTTGTAAAGTCTTCGCATGGTTGCTGAAAAACTTTTAACAGTGTTCTTATGCAGATTGCTTACTGCAATTCTTGATGCAAGAATTGCATAGTCTGGATGTGTAATAGTAAGTGATGCTGCTGTTTCTGCTGCAAGGTTGTCTAGCTCTGTTGTTGGTACACCTGCATAAATACCTTCAATAGTTTTCTTTGCAACATCAACTACGTTTACTATCGGGCTTAAACTGTAACTCAATTTTTCAATTCTTGCAGTTACCTTATCAAATTTTACTGATTCCTGTTTTCCGTTTCTTTTTATTACAAACATGGGTGTAGTATATTTTTGTTTATGGGTTTAGAAATCTTCTTCCGTTGAAAATACCTGGGTTTCTTTATTACCCATAACTCCTGCCTTTTGATAATCGCCAACTCTTTTTTCAAAAAAATTTGTTTTGCCCTGCAGCGAAATCATCTCCATAAAATCAAATGGATTGGTGGCGTTATAAATTTTTGTGCATCCTAGCTCACTTAGCCAGCGGTCGGCAACAAATTCAATGTATTGCAGCATCAGTTTAGCATTCATTCCGATTAAATCAACCGGCAATGCTTCAGTAATAAATTCTTTTTCTATGGCTACAGCATCGGTAATAATATCCTGTACTTGTTTTTCAGTTAATTTATTTTGAAGCATACTGTATAACAAACAGGCAAACTCACAATGCAAGCCTTCATCACGGCTTATTAATTCGTTACTAAAAGTAAGCCCAGGCATAAGTCCTCTTTTCTTCATCCAAAATATGGAACAGAAACTACCGCTAAAAAATATTCCTTCCACGGCTGCAAATGCAACAAGACGTTCTGCAAAATTTCCATTTTCAATCCAACGTAAAGCCCATTCTGCTTTTTTCTTTACTGCCGGCACGGTGTCAATGGCATGAAAGAGCTTGTGTTTTTCCTGTGGGTCTTTAATGTAAGTGTCAATCAGCAGAGCATAAGTTTCGCTATGTATGTTTTCCATCATTATTTGAAAGCCATAAAAGCATCTTGCTTCGGGCAACTGCACTTCACTCATAAAGTTTACTGCAAGATTTTCATTTACGATGCCATCACTTGCAGCAAAAAAAGCTAAAACATGGGAGATAAAATGTCGTTCGCCATCTTTTAAATTTTCCCAATCTTTTTGGTCGCTACTCAAATCAATTTCTTCGGCTGTCCAAAAGCTGGCTTCATGACGTTTGTAGTGTTCCCAAATTTTGGGGTAGTTAATTGGCAGGATAACAAAGCGGTCTTTGTTTTCTTTTAATAGTATTTCTTCTGTATGCTCCATGGTTAATAATTTTAAATTTTCTTAATTACGGAAGAAGGGTATATTGCTGAAAGGATGAGCCACATGAAGCAGCGAATACTTACAGTACCATTACCTTTCACCCGAAAGCGTTGTTACTAATTTTTTTTATTCTGGCAGGTCTTCTGACTTGCTCCATCGTTTAAAGCCTTCCCGTCTATTAAGACAGTGGCATGGGGATTAAACAACTTTGTCGGAGCTTACAGCTACGGGGATAGTCCGGGATTTTCACCCAGTTCCCTTTTAATGAAATCCGCCTGTGGCAGATTGTCAACCAAAATGTGTTGTAAAATAATAAATTTAAATTAAGATTTGATGAAGATTTTTGTACACATTATGTTGAAAACGATGGAAAGTCGCAATGGTTGGGTGTTATAAAATATTGTGGGTTGTTGAGGATTATTTTCTTGCTTATATTATACCAATTATAATTACTTTTTAGTTCTATTTTTTCTGGTATAATGCCGATTGGATAGCTGTTTGGGACAATTTCATTGGACCATTACAGATATCACTTCGGTATTACCACAAAATTTGCAATCTTGCCCAACGGCTGTTAGTGGCTAGCTTTGTTTTCCTCTTCCTAATTTAAACCCAGATTTTTCAGCTGAAATCTAATACAAGAAAAAAATGCTGCAAATACAAGCGTTTGCTTGACTTTTTGATCTTATCATATTTCAATATGCTCTAGACCAAAAAATCTACTCAAACACTCGTCTTTATTGCCTTTTTCCCTTTCATCACAATTCCAACTGCAAAATCCGGGTTAAAAGTTTTTCTAAACCCAATAATTCTGCAACCAAATGATGAACTTCAGTACATGGGTTATGATTGGCAAAATAAAATCTACCCTCAAATTCAGCCTCTAGTTTATATCCTGTCGGTATAAAAGACTTTTCGAACTGGATTGTTGTCGGGACTAATTAGTAGTTATTCATTATTTATCAACTTAGTTTTGTTTGGCCTTCCGTGTCTGGCATTTGCTCCTTGCAAATATTTATCGCTTTAATGATAAGTGCAATTTTCTTGTATTTAGTATCCTTCAATTCAAAATACTCGTACATCCTTCTTAAAGAAGATCCAATACCATCTATACTCATGTATGCGAGCTTAGCAATCTCATTATTTGAAATTGAGGGGTCATTTAATAAGATGTTTAAGACCTTCCAATCGGTCTCATTGATACTCCTATTGATGTGTTTTTCAATAGCGACCCTGTCTAATGGCAAGGGATCCTTTGAAATTTTTAAGCCATTACTGTCTGATTTCTTTAGTATCTCAATCTCTTGTAACAATGCCATTCGCTTCATTTTATTCGTGGCATTATTTGAAACTATTACATAAATGAGCGTTCCAGCGACTAAAAAGAAAATTAATAATAGTAAAATGATTTTTCGAAATTGAGTAGTCTTCAATTGGTCTTTTTCTTGCTGATTCTTTAATTCTCTTTGGGTAATCTGAACCTCGTTATCCCATTTAAATGCCTCCTGAATAACTTCGAACTGATTTATTTCTAAAATAACACTATCCTCATAAGCTGCAAAAAGTTCATGCATCGCTAATGCCTGAATGGGTCTGTTCAATTGCTTATAACATCTATACAAAACTTCGTATAGCATCTTCTTAATAAAAAATCCCTTATTATTTCTAACTTCGTCAATCAAAGACTCCGCAATACTTAAGGCCTTTACAGGACTGTGATCATAAAGTATCTTAGCCTCTGCAACCCTTGCACCTATTTCCCCTTGTTTTGCCCCAAGGGTTTTATTTAGCTCCTTGCTCTTACGCACATATTCAAGGGCTTTAGTAATATCTTTCAATTCATGATAAATAAGCGATAAGTTGGAGTAGCAGTCCGCTACAAAGAACATGCTCTTCTCTTTCTCCAATAATGCAAGCGCCTTTAAATAATGATCACACGCTAACTCGAACTTTTTTTGTTCATAGTATGTCCAGCCCATATTCATATAAACAACACCAGTGCTTCTATCATTAATCTTTCGTTTATTCATCGAGGCAAGGACTTTTGTGTAATATTCAAGGGATAGATCATAATTATGAATGGTAAGAAAAACACTCCCTAGGTTGGTGAGCATTCTGGTTTCACCCTCCACTTTTCCAAAACGCTGATATATTTTCAATGCGGTTGAAAAGCGTCGAGTTGCTGTTATGTAATCCTTCAAATACATATACACGTTTCCGATATTTCCACATATGTCAGCAATCAATAAAGAATCACTCAGTTTTTTAGCAATGAGCTCTGCCTTGGTATATGAAGACATAGCCTCTGAATAGTTTTGCTGCAATCTCATAATATTACCCCTGCGCTTCAATGCACTAAACATTTCGCGAGAATTCATTTTCGCAGTAGCCATCCCTAAGTGGTAATTCAATGCGTTTAAAGCCGAATCTGGGAATTGCTGATTGGTAAGTTCATAAAATTCATCCAAGGCCTTATATCGTTTAACATCATCATTGGCCTCGTTTTCCCAAATACTCCTCAAAACCACTCCGTTTTGTTGGGCTTGAGCAATAAAAGTCAAACTAATAAAAAAATAAAGAAAGAGAAGATGTTTACTTTTATTCATGGTAAAATGTAAGTTATTTTCCTGGGATGCCTCCACCAAAAATTTAATCAAAAAGTTTATTCCGTTCAGATTTCTGATGTGGCCCATTAAAATTTACCCAACCAGCTACCGCATTGACTTTACACTAAAAATCAACCTCGTTTTTTGTAATTCAAATGGGTATCATTTATATATACCCCTATCCAAAATTTGAGAAAGTTATATAAAAATATCCCGACTCAGACATAGATATGTCTGAGTCGGGATATGCTAAAAAGTAAATATTTATTGACAGGTTGTAGTGTCAAAACCCTCTTTCCAATAAATGCCGCTACAAATACCTGTTAAACAGTTAGCTGTTTGTTTCATACGATTACAATTGCAATCAAACTCAGCTAAAAATTTCACATAACTTGACGAACCAACTTTCAACACCAAGGAATCACCCTCCATCCACCATTTTTCAGGATTCGGAATGGCATCGGCAATTGTTCCGAACTGTCCACCAGGTGTAGACTGGTAAATAGTATACCTCAGACTGTCTTTAAACTCATATAACATGTTTCCTGTCGGGCTGATCCATCTTCCTTCAATTGAACAAGTTGGAATGCTTGCAATAGGTTGTGTATCTTTTTTACACGAGAACACAAATAAAAGGGCACCAAACAATGTAAAAAGTAAAAATTTTTTCATTTTTTTCATTTTAATGTTGATAAATAATGTTGTAAATATAAGCCTGTTCTAATCAGATTATTTCACGTTTAGCAGTGAAATTTAGGCATTTTACTACGAATAACTATGAATTGGAGTTAATTAACCTTGATTGCTAAGGTAACGTTTTTGTTTAAATAATTAGGATTAGGTATTTTGAACGCAAGGCATTATTAAATCACTATACCTTTTTGGAACGGCATTCATAATTTTGAAAATTATCGAATTAAAAATATCGGCTCTGCGATTTCTGCGATTAAACCGAAATTCATACTCATCTATGTACGTTTGTAAATATCGTTCTTCGCATTTATGGTGAGTTCCTTTTAACCAACATTTAAATTGCAAAATTTGTTTGTGCAACTCTTCTAAGAACTTCCCCTTATCTGATTTATTCATTTCGATATCCATCCCTTCTTTTTTCATTTGAGCATAACTTTTGAACTGATCTGTTTTAAGGCTAGCTCCTTTTTCAACCATTTCTTTTACATTTATTTCTAAAGTATCCTTTTTGAAATTCTCAATAACACGCATTTGCAAGTCTCCAGTTCTGCCGTCTGCCAATTCTTCTGTCGCAATTAGAACAGCTCTTTTTTGAGTCAAGCTCCTTCCTATATTCCCCGCAGAGTACCCGCCAATAAGCATTTCATCTACTTGTACTTTACCCTTTAATTTTATTTTATTTTCTTGAATCATTGCGTTTTTTATCTTTAATTTAAATCGCCATGCAGTTTTTTGTTGCACCCCTACCTCTGTTGATAATTCAATACTTGACATACCTTTTTTCTTTGTTACAGTTCGAAATAAAATATGAAAAGCTTTTAAAATCGGCATTTTTACTTTATGAAAAAGAGTATTGCTGGTTACACTTTCATCATAGCTGCAACGCTTACACCTTCTATGAAAATGTGTCCGCCCTTTAACGTCTTCTCTACATCCACATCGGATACATGAATATCCTTTAGCCC
>VFKL01000118.1 GCA_009885535.1 Chitinophagaceae bacterium
AAATCGCAGAGCCGATATTTTTAATTCGATAATTTTCAAAATTATGAATGCAGTTCCAAAAAGGTATAGTGATTTAATAATGCCTTGCGTTCAAAATACCTAATCCTATTAATCTTTAATAATCAATGTTTAATTGATTATTTTTATGTTAAAGTAAATTGACTAAGAATGGAAATATTACCCGGTAACTTATTGAAAATGATTGATAGCCCTGCTGATCTTAAAAAATTAAGCAAGGATCAAATGCATACTGTTGCCAATGAATTAAGGCAATACATTGTTGATGTAGTAAGTGTTTATGGGGGGCATTTTGGCGCGAGCTTAGGCGTTGTTGAATTATCTGTTGCATTACACTATGTATTTAATACACCTTATGATCAATTGGTTTGGGACGTAGGTCATCAGGCCTATGGGCATAAAATACTTACAGGACGAAGAGATAATTTTCCCAGTAATAGAAAATATGACGGGTTGAGTGGTTTTCCAAAAAGAAGCGAGAGCGAATACGATACATTTGGCGTTGGTCATTCTTCTACATCGATTTCGGCTGCGTTGGGCATGGCGATGGCTTCGCATTATAAAGGTGAAAAAGATAGGCAACATATAGCGGTAATTGGCGATGGCGCATTAACTGCAGGACTTGCATTTGAAGCGATGAATCATGCAGGGATTGAAAAAAGTAATGTGTTAATTATCTTGAACGATAATAACATGAGCATCGACCCCAACGTGGGTGCTTTAAAAGAATATCTAACCGATATCACTACATCACATACATACAATGAACTTCGCGATAACGTTTGGAAGGCGTTGGGAAAGTTGCCCATTGGAAAAAATTACAGCAGAGAAATGGCTAGCAAAGTTGAAGCTAGTCTGAAAGGTTTAGTCAGCAAAAGCAGTAATTTATTTGAAGCCTTGCAACTAAGGTATTTTGGTCCAATTGATGGACATAATGTAACTAAATTAATAGATACCCTTAATGACTTAAAAGACATATCTGGTCCGAAGATTTTGCACATAAAAACAGTGAAAGGAAAAGGATATGCATTAGCAGAAAAAGATCAAACCAAATGGCATGCACCAGGATTATTTGATAAAGTAACTGGTGAAATATTAAAGAAAACTTTTGATGCACCACAACCGCCAAAATATCAGGATGTGTTTGGGCATACGATTATAGAATTGGCAGAAAATAACCCGAAAATAATGGGGGTAACGCCAGCAATGCCAAGTGGTTCATCACTAAAATTCATGATGGATAAAATGCCAGATCGCGCATTTGATGTAGGTATTTGCGAGCAACATGCAGTGACCCTAAGTGCGGGTATGGCTACTCAGGGTTTAAGGGTGTTTTGCAATATTTATTCCTCATTTATGCAACGTGCCTATGACATGGTAATTCATGATGTTGCGATTCAAAAACTACCTGTAATATTTTGTTTGGATAGAGCAGGGTTGGTTGGTGAAGATGGTCCTACACATCATGGTTGTTATGATATTGCATTCATGCGTTGTATTCCAAATATTGTGGTAAGTGCGCCGATGAATGAATCTGAGCTCAGGGATTTGATGTACACGGCTCAATTGGAAACCAATGAATATCCATTTGTAATTCGTTATCCAAGAGGAGAGGGTGTTTTGATAGATTGGAAAACCCCAATGAAAGAAATTCAAATCGGGAAAGGTAGAAAATTAAAAGATGGGGATGATATAGCTATTTTAACTTTTGGTCATCCAGGTAATTTTGCAGCATCTGCGATACGTGACGTGAAATCTGAAGGCATAAACCCAGCACATTATGATATGCGTTTTGCAAAACCTATTGATGAGGAAATGCTTCATGAAGTATTTGCTAAATACAAAAAAATAATTACGGTAGAAGATGGAACAGTTGTAGGAGGATTTGGTTCTGCTATTTTGGAGTTTATGAATGCTTTTGGCTATAAGGCGGATGTAAAAATTATGGGTATCCCGGATCGTTTGGTAGAGCATGGGACGCCTAAACAATTGTATGATGAAATTGGATTAGATGCTAATGGAATCGCAACAGAAATAAGAAAGATGGCTTTCATTGAAAAAATGATTACCACAGCTTAGTTTCAATATATTTAAGAAAGATGGTGATTATTTAAGATTTTGGATAGTCGTAATTCACCATCCATTGAATACCAAATTTATCGGTTAGCATTCCAAAGTATGCGCCCCAAAAAGTATCCACAATTGGCATTGTAATGGTTCCATCTTGTGAAAGTTTGGTGAAAAAATGATTGGCTTCTTCTTTTGTTTCTGTGCTGATAGATAGCGAGATGTTATTTCCAGCGATATGATTATGTTCTGGCATGGTGTCGCTACCATACAATACCACATGTTCATTTACAGGCAGCACTACATGCATGATTCTGTTGCCTAATTCTTCAGGTATAGGCGGTTGACCTACTTGTGGAGGGATTTCACTAAATCGATTAATGTCTTCAAATTCCGTCCCAAACACGGAGCGATAAAATTCAAATGCGGCTTCGCATTGTCCATCGAAAGTTATGTAAGTAGAAACTTTTACCATCTTTAATTATTTTTTTCAATAATAGCTTTCATGTTTTTTAAACCATCTTCAAAATCTTTACCAATCATTTTTTCCAAGTTGAATACTAGTTTCATAATATTCATTGGATAACGGTATGATCCACTAAATGCCCAAGTAACTTTTGTATTTGATTTATCCAAAGCAATTGCTGAAATCTCTGTATTGTTTTCTGCTTTGAATGGTTTTTCGAATTTCAATTTGGAAATCATGCTTTCACCTTCTACGATTTTTGTGATGGTTTGCGAACCAGTTCCAACATTTTTCACTTCACTTTCCCAAGAAGAAACAAAGCCAATTGTGCCATCGATGCCTGTATATTTATTTTTTATTTTGGGGTCCATTTTATTCCATACACTATACTCGTTTTGGTTTTTTAAATGTTTGATATAATTGAAAACACTGTCTTTTGGTGCTTGTATCACGATAGTTCTTTCAAGTTTATAATCCTTAGGAATAAACAAAGCAACTACAAGTAAGATTGCCATTAGAATACCAATTGAAATCAAAATAATTTTGATAGTTTTCATATTTTAATGATTGAGTAAAAAAGTAAAAAGTGTTTATACTCCTATTTTATTTTTGACTTAGTAAAGCAAATGTTTTTTTGAATTACTTTTCCATTTAGACTGGCTTTCATAATCTACGAAGTAAATTTTTAAATCAGCTTGACTTTGGTATTTTACGAAATAGATTTTTTTATCCGCTTGGCTTTCATATTCAACAAAAAACCATTTGCCTTCATTCTTATCTGCTTGGCTTGAGTATTTAACTTTATAAACGAGTAAATCCGCTTGGCTTTCGTAGTCCACTACAAAAACCTTTACGTCGGCTTGGCTTTCGTAATCAACGGTGAAAATTTTCTGAGCGTTGCTTACGTAGCTACAAATTAAAAATGCGGTGGAGAGGATGATTTTTTTCATGTTTAAAAGTAAAAAATAAAAAGTGAAATAATCAAATTGAAAATTAGGTAATGCTCAATTATTTTTTTAATCAGGAAATTAATTGTTTCTCAAATAGAAAATACGATTACGATATCTCCGTAAAGCATATAAATCAAAGCGTTGGTGTCCCAAAGGAATTTATTTCCACTCATCTCGCAATGATTTTTGAACTGTTAATGGATCTTCTTTTAATTTTATTGAACCACAAAATTTTTTTGTATTAACACCTTCAACAGTTAAAAACTTTTTTTTGATTAGATCAATTTCTTTCTTTGTGGCACCTTTTTTTAAAACAAGTACCATAATAATATTTTCAATAAAGTTAATCAACTCTTTTAATTTTTTAGTCAACTTGATTTTT
The DNA here is from genome assembly GCA_009885535.1 of Chitinophagaceae bacterium. Taxonomy (GTDB): domain Bacteria; phylum Bacteroidota; class Bacteroidia; order Chitinophagales; family Chitinophagaceae; genus Ferruginibacter. Next base: position 3,884 of record VFKL01000118.1, read on the forward strand.
ATTATCATTTCTATATAACTAATGTACATTATCAATTCATCAGATTTATTCTAGAATTTTGAAAATGGCAATTAGAGTCAAATCCTGTGGGCTTTTATAGATTATTCATTCGGTATAATATTGAAATCTATCGGAATATTCCACAAAAAAAACCACCGGATTTGACTCCGATGGCTTCTGTGTTTAAGCAATTATTCAAAACACTATTTTTAGCTACAACCTAAACTATTGCCACAATTCAAACATTTATAACAAGTGCCACTTCTTACAGTGATATGGCCGCAAGTATTACAAGCTGGTGCATCTGATTGCATTGATTTATTTGCCGCACTTACTGCATCCATAGCTGATCCACCTTTTGATGGGGCAATGTATGGCTTCATGGAATCAGAGTTTCCTAAAACACGAACCTCGCTTAATTCTGGAGCACGTTGGCCAATTGTTGGTGTTGTTTCATCCCAAGATTCATTGCCCAAGTTTCCAACTTCTGGTTTATCCAAAACGTGAACCAAATCAGTTCTGCCTAAATATTCGTAAGCCAAAGAACGGAACATGAAGTCGATGATTGAAGTTGTTGTTTTAATATTTGGGTGTTCTACCATTCCCGCTGGTTCAAATCTGGTAAACACAAATTTCTCAACATACTCTTCTAATGGAACCCCGTATTGCAACCCAATAGAAATAGCAATGGCAAAGCAGTTCAACATACTACGCATGGTTGCGCCTTCTTTTGCCATATCGATAAAGATTTCTCCTAATGTACCATCATTGTATTCTCCAGTTCTTAAGAATAAAGCCTGGCCATTTATTTTTGCTTTCTGGGTAAATCCTCTACGTTTTGCAGGTAGTGCTCTACGCTCTACAATCATTGCCAACTGACGCTTTAGTGAAGTATCTGCGCTGCCTTGAACACGCTTATTCATTTCTTCCAACAATTCGTCTATGGTTAATTTACCCATATCAAACATTGTACTTTCTGTAGTTTCTTTTTCGCTTTCGTCTGTTGTTTTTTTCTTCTTATCTGATTTGTTGCTTAATGGTTGGCTCAATTTAGAACCATCACGATAACACGCGCATGCTTTCAAACCAAGTTCCCAACTTAAGCGATATGCATCTGCAATTTCTTCTATAGTTGCCTCATTTGGAAGGTTGATTGTTTTACTTATGGCACCACTTAAGAATGGTTGAGCGGCAGACATCATACGAATGTGACCATGTGCATGAATGTAGCGAACTCCTGTGTTTCCACATTTATTTGCACAATCAAATACCGGTAAATGTTCATCCTTTAAATGTGGAGCACCTTCTACAGTCATTGTACCGCATACGTAAATATTTGCAGCATCGATTTCTTCGTCACTAAATCCTAAAGCTTCTAATAAACTCCATTCAAAATCATTGTATTGAGCAGGCGTGAATCCAAGTCTTTGTAAGCAATCCTCACCTAATGTGTACACATTAAATACAAAGCCAATTTCAAAAGCACTGCCCATTGCAGCATTTAATCTGTCGATTTCTGCAGGTCGGAATCCTTTACCAGCGAGTGTTTCATTGTTGATGTAAGGAGCACCTTTTAAAGTTGCATGTCCTTTTGCAAAGTTTACAATCTCTTCTATTTGCGCTTCTGAATACTTTAAATTCCGTAATGCTTGTGGCACACTTTGATTGATGATTTTGAAATAACCGCCACCACTTAATTTTTTGAATTTAACCAATGCAAAATCCGGTTCCACTCCAGTCGTGTCGCAATCCATCACTAAACCGATTGTACCTGTTGGTGCAATTACAGTTGTTTGTGCATTTCTGTAACCGTATTTTTCCCCCAATTGTACCGCATCATCCCATGCTTTGGTTGCAGCTTTCAATAAATAATCAGGGCAATATTTAGCGTTAATACCATTTGGCTTTATTTCCAATCCTTCGTATGCATCTGTTGCATCGTATGCTGCTGCGCGATGATTATGCATTACTTTCAACATATGCTTTTTATTTTCTCCATACTTGCTAAAAGTACCAAGGAAAGAGGCCATTTCTGCTGAAGTTTTGTATGCAATACCGGTCATGATTGCGGTGATAGCCCCTGCAATTCCTCTAGCTTGTTCGCTATCGTAAGGAATGCCACTTACCATCAACATACTGCCCAAATTTGCATATCCTAAACCTAATGTTCTATAGTCGTAACTCAATTGTGCTACTTCTTTTGATGGAAATTGAGCCATCAAAACTGAAATTTCTAAAACTACAGTCCATAAACGACATGTATGTTCGAAACCAGCAACATCAAATGTATTGTTTTCTTCTTCAAAGAAACGACGAAGGTTTACACTAGCTAAATTACAAGCCGTGTTGTCTAAGAACATATATTCGCTACATGGATTTGAAGCCCTGATTGGTCCACCTTCAGGACAAGTATGCCATTCGTTAATGGTTGTATCGTATTGTGTTCCAGGATCTGCACATTTCCAAGCTGCATAATTGATTTGGTCCCAAAGTTCAGTTGCTTTAATTGTTTTCATGGTGCTTCCATCGCTTCTAGCTTTAAGTTCCCAATCGCCATTTGCATCCAATACTTTGAAAAACGTATTTGGAATACGAACAGAGTTGTTGCTATTTTGACCACTTACGGTTTTATATGCTTCACCTTCATAATCACTTGAATAACCTGCAGCAATTAGGGCAGCAACTTTATCTTCTTCTTTTAATTTCCAAGTTACAAACTCCATGATTTCAGGATGGTCAAGATCTAAACAAACCATTTTCGCAGCACGTCTGGTTGTTCCACCACTTTTGATTGCACCTGCTGCACGATCGCCTATTTTTAAGAAACTCATTAAGCCGCTTGAGGTGCCACCACCGCTTAGTTTTTCATTTTCGCCTCTGATGCTGCTATAATTAGTACCAACACCACTACCATATTTAAAAATACGTGCTTCTCTTACCCATAAATCCATGATACCACCCTCATTTACTAAATCATCATCTACGCTCAAAATAAAACAAGCGTGAGGCTGAGGACGCTCATAAGCCGAAGTTGATTTTTTCAACTGACCATCTTTTGCATCTACATAATAATGACCTTGTGGTTTTCCGGTAATACCATATACTTCATGTAATCCGGTATTAAACCATTGTGGACTATTTGGAACGCATGCTTGATTTAAAATACTATATACCAATTCGTCATAAAAAATTTGCGCATCTTTTTTAGAGGCGAAATAATCATTACGCTCTCCCCAAACACGCCAGCAATGCGCCATACGATGAGCAACTTGTTTTGATGTGGTTTCTCTGCCTTTACTTCCATCTGGTTGAGGAACACCCGCTTTTCTAAAATACTTTTGTGCTAAAATATCTGTAGCAATTTGGCTCCATTGTTTTGGAACCTCTACGTTGTCCATTTGGAAAACAACTTCTCCGCTTGGGTTTTTAATAACTGAAGTACGATAGTCGTATTCAAACATGTCGTAAGGACTAACGCCTTCTTTGGTGAATTGTCGCTGGAAGCTGAGTGCTTTTGATGTTTCTTTTTTTGCTGGCATTGTTTATTAATTTGTTGTTATTAGGTTATAAATTCTCCCCTCGGGAGCTAACGAAAATATCTTTTGTAAACCATCTTTTGTCATCTTAAATATTAACATGGTGTGGACAAAAAATGTGGACAATTCATTATTGCGTATGCGCATTGAATTCCATGAGTTTTGCACGTTTTGTGGAAAGATATTTTTTTTTATTGTTTGAAATATCTCTAAATATATTACGATTCTCATTTTTATTGTAATCATGGTTAATTTAGCCAAAATTTTTAAATAATTTACTGATACAATGCGAAGTGTAATTCAACGTGTAGCTTGGGCTAAAGTGAGTGTTAATGAAAAATTAAAATCAGCAATTTCAACAGGTTTACTTGTATTTGTTGGCATTGAAGATATTGACACAATTGACGATGCAATTTGGCTAAGCAATAAAATTGTCAATCTCAGAATATTCAATGATGAAAATAACATTCCCAATTTAAGTGTAAAAGACATTTACGGTGAAATTATTTTGGTAAGTCAGTTTACCCTTCATGCGCTCACAAAAAAAGGCAATCGCCCCAGCTATATCAAAGCTAGTAAGCCAGAACATGCGATACCATTATATCATAAGTTGATAGAGTGCTTGGAAATAGACCTCGGAAGACCAATACAAACCGGTGCTTTTGGTGCAGATATGAAGGTGGAATTATTGAATGATGGCCCCGTAACAATTTTAATAGACACACAACATAAAGCATAATGAATCTTTAAATTTTATAAAATGGAAAATCAAAAAATATTGAAGCAACTGACGATTTCAGAAGCGCAACATGAAATAGATATTTGGATAAAATCTATTGGCGTAAGATATTTTAACGAACTCACCAACCTGGGCATTTTAATGGAAGAAGTTGGAGAACTGAGCAGATTAATGGTTAGGAAATATGGTGAACAATCTTTTAAGCAATCAGATCAAGGAAAAGAAATTGAAGATGAACTTGCCGATGTGTTGTGGGTGCTAATATGTATTGCTAATCAAACGGGCGTAAACTTAAATCAAGCACTTCAAAGAAACATAGAGAAAAAAACAAAAAGAGATGCGAATCGACACGTTGAAAATGAAAAATTAAAAAACAAAAAATAGGATTTTTCATAATCCTTTTGACACAATACTTTTTAACTGAAACAAAATAGAAATACCTTGTAAAAAATTTCGAGTATGAAAAAGCATTTTTTTTATTTGCCAGTGATTTTAATTTGTTTGCCATTATTTATTCATGCACAAAAAAGCAAACTTATTAGCGGTCCATGGGCGGGTAACGTTGAATTAAGAACGGCGATGATTTGGCTAGAGGTTTCTGCTGATGTTAAAAAAGTAGCTGTAGAATATTATGACACTTCGAATATAACTTCAAAAAAAAATGTAGCATATAAAGGAGAATTTGGAAAACCTTTCAACCCAATTAAGTTGGAATTAAATGACCTTGAATTTGGAACAACATATCAATATTCGGTTTTACTTGATGGAAAAAAAATTACATTCCCTTTTGAAACCCGATTCACCACAAAAGACCTTTGGCAATATCGTAAGCCAGCTCCGGATTTTAGTTTCTTAACCGGAAGTTGTGCCTATTTTAATGAAACAAAATTCGATCGACCTGGAAAGTCATACGGTGGCGATTCTTCAATTTTTGAAACGATGGTAAAAACGCCAGCAAATTTCAATATTTGGCTTGGGGATAATTGGTATTATAGAGAGGTTGATTATTCTTCAGTTTGGGGTTTAAAATATCGAGCTTCCCATGACAGAGCCATTCCAATTCTACAAAAATTCATGGCAAGTATGCCACAATATGCCATTTGGGATGATCATGATTTCGGTCCAAATGATGCTGGTAAAAATTACATTTTCAAAAACGAAAGTCGAACCATTTTTAATGATTATTGGCTTAATCCCAATAGCGGAGAAAATAACGAAGGCATTTACACCATGTTTAATTACGGAGATGTAGATTTTTTCTTATTGGATGATCGTTTTTTCAGGTCGGATGTAAAGATGCCGGATTCAATAAATAATTTGACAAACGAGGATAAAGCTTATTTTGGAAAAAAGCAATTGGATTGGTTGAAAAACAATTTATTATTTAGCAAGGCAACATTTAAAATTATCGTTACAGGTAATCAAGTGCTGAACCCAATTAACAACTACGAATGCGTAGAACATTACCCAAAAGAATACAATGATTTAATTGGGTTTCTGACCAATCAAAAAATCAATGGTGTCGTTTTTTTAACAGGCGATAGGCATCATAGCGAAGTGATTGAAATGCCAAGACCGAATGCATATCCATTGTACGACATCACCGTTTCTCCATTAACATCAGGCGTAGGAAAGGTTTCAGGAAAGGAATTGGATAATCCATTTCGTGTAGCGAACACATTAATAGAAGCGCAAAATTTTGGAAAGATTTCTTTTTTCGGCAGTAAAGGAAACCGTACCATGAAAGTCGATTTTATTGACAAAAATGGAGCGAATTTAGGAAGTTGGTTTGTAGAAGAAGGCAAATTAAAAGTGCAGAATTAATATTTTTTACAATTTTTTATTTGAACATCCCATTATGACCTCATCTATTTTTGCATACGATAAATTAAAAACCATTCAGGCATTACGTTACCATTTCATCAGCCGAAAAGAAATAAAATATTTGATGATTATCGTAAATCTATTTGCTATTATTTCTGCTAGTTTATTCTTTTTAAAAAAAATATTGCTTTTAGCATTTTTGTTTAGCTCATTACTTTGGTTTGTAATGATGATTTTATTTTGGTTTCTATTACCCAGAATGATTTATGCAAAATCGGCATCTTTTAAAGATAAATTCAAAGTGGAAATTAATGATTCAACATTTTCGTTAATTCATGAAAGAGCGGATAAAAGTTGGGAATGGAATGCGTTCAGCAGTTGGATGGAAAGCCCACATTTTTTTCATGTTTATTTCAATAGCCGTTCCTTTTTTTTAATTCCAAAAGAAGCTTTTGATTCTGATGGAATTGATCAAGCAAGAAAATTATTGAAAGAAAATATAAAAAATTAGTTTCTATAAAATCCCAATCGGATCTATATTTAAACAACAAATTAATTTAAAATTGTTTTTTTAATTGTATAAAACTCCACGCTAAAAAAGGCAAAATTATAAAAACAAGCATCCAATACCAGCTCCCAAAAAGTACAAATAGAATTACTGAAATTATAAGCAAGTACAAAGGATAAAGTACAAACAATAGTCCCACAACTACAGAATCATAATGATCCATTTTTTCAAAATGTTTCCAACTGAATCTATGAATAGGAATAAATAATGGCGCGTGTGCTATTTTACCCATAACCGCAGGAATAAATAGCATTGATTTTTTTATCGGATGTTGTATAATCTTGAATGTATTTTCGATTGATTCTTTTTCATGTGATTCGATTTCAACTACTAATGATTTCAACTCCGTTTTTAATTGCTCATTAAATATTTTAATGTTCACGCCCTCTGTTTCGGTTATGTTGAAATTCTGTTTTAAAATAGGCGTTCCAAAATTGAGTTGAACATTTTTCCCAAACGAACGAAAAGATTGGTAATTAATGCCAGCAGGAATTACAGTTAAATCAATGCCTTCATTCCATGCACTAAAAGCCAGTCTTGCCGTACCTTTCTTTAACGCCCTTAATTTCCATTCGTTGATACATAAGCCTTCACTAAAAATTAATACAATGCCATTCTGTTTAAATACTTCTCTACATTTGGCAAACGTGTCATAATTGGTATTTAAATTCTCCGCACCTTCAGTAATTCTAAAAACGGGTAAGATATTTAGTGCCATTAATATCTTTGCAATTCTTTTGTTTTTAAAGACATCTCCTCTCGCTAAAGAATAAATTGGTTTTTTAAACAACGCGGCTAAAATGATGGCATCCAAAAATGAATTGGGATGATTGCAAGCGATTAATAACGGGCCTTTATGTTTTAAAATGGGTTTGTTTTGAATATTGATATGTCTGCAAAAAAACAGAATCGCTAATTTAGATGGGTATTTTAGAAGTTTAAATAACAAGGTGTTTGATTTTAATTTAGTTGAGGGTCAATTGGATAGTTGATAAGTTGTTCGAATTCTCCACCTAAAAATTTCAGCGCATCTTTCCAGGTTTCATCGGGTTTTGATTTGAAAATAATATCCGTATTGACTTCAGAAAGTAGCCAAGTTTTTTCTGTGATTTCTTCAATTAATTGCTTAGGTGACCAACCACTATATCCAATAAAGAATTTTATTTTCTGTAGATCTATTTGACCGCTGTTTATCATTTCTATTATCGTTTCAATATCTCCACCCCAATATAAATCGGCAGCTAATTTTATACAATTGGGAACAGTTGGAAATTGGTGTAAAAAATGAATGGTGTTTAATCCAACGGGGCCACCTTTAAAAACAGGAATACCTTCAAATGTAATGTTGTCAATAATTTGATCTAAAAAATAATCGGTAGGTTCATTTTGAATCAATCCAAAACTTCCATCATCATTATGTTCACAAATAAAAACAACAGACCTTTTGAAGTTTATATCTTTTAAAAAAGGATCGGCAATAAGGAAAATATTTTCATTCAATGGAATCATACCTCTAAAATATCTAAAATAAATAAAAATGACTCTTTTAATTTATACTTTCACCATGAGCAGCAGAAAAATAAATGGGATAATTGGCGTTAAAAAACAACCAAAAAATTCGAATCAAGTTAAATCCGTTTTTTCTACATTAAATTTGTCAAACCAAAATTTTGCAATTTTAAAATCTGGTTATTGTAAAGCTTTATTCATACACTACATTTTTAGTGTAATAAATCATTTCGATGAAAAAAATTTTCCCGCTAATAATTGTATTGATTTCTTTATCGTTACTTGGATTGATTTATTTTCAATTTATATGGTTAACTACTGCAAAAGAAACGAAAGAGAAGCAATTAAAAGAGAACATATTTTTTGCTGCAAATGAAGCTGCGGAGCAATTGATGAATGAGAAATCGAATTTTAAATCATTCAATAAAACAACTGAAAAATTAATTCCAAATGAAAAAAAGCGACTTGAAATTTTCAGACCTTCTGTAATGCAACGTTATTCAAAAGACGAGATTCAAGCCATTATCCGAAATTCGATGGATAAGTTTTTTTTAAAAGGGATTTCATTTGAGTTTGCCGTTTCGGATAATAGTATATCAGGCGACCAAGTACAAAGCGAAAATTTTTTCAAATATTATTTAGATTCTGTAAACAATACCAATTTTGCTATTCCGCTGCAACCTGCGCCTGGAACGGAATTTGAAAATTTAACCGATGAAGAATACCTGGTTATCATTGTGCCCAATCAAAAAGATATTATTTTTAGAGAAATAATATGGTTTATCATTGGCACCATTTTGTTTTCAATAATAATAACCACTGCATTTTTTATAACCATTAAGGCTTTACTCAATCAGAAAAAACTAAGTGAAATTAAATCTGATTTTATCAACAACATGACGCATGAATTTAAAACCCCAATTGCTACGATTTCTTTGGCGGTAGATGCACTTAAAAATGAAAAGGTAATACATGACGCAGAAAAATCCGCCTATTTTACCAACATTATAAAAGAAGAAAACAAAAGAATGAATAAGCAAGTGGAGGCTATTTTACAAGCTGCACTATTGGATAGAAAAGACATAGAGATACACACAAAAAAAGCGAATGCACATGATTTAATACAACAAGCCATCAACAATATAGAGTTGCCATTAGAAGCTAGAAATGGAAAATTAAACGTCGTTTTAAATGCCAAAAACGATTTGCTGCTTGTAGATGAAGTACATTTTATAAACTTGATCAATAACTTGTTAGATAATGCCATAAAGTATTCAAAAGAAACAGGATTGGAAATTAGTATTACAACAGAAAACCATTTTAATCAATTTAGAATTAGTATAGCAGACAATGGTATTGGGATGAATAAGGAAACCTCGAATAGAATATTTGAGAAATTTTTCCGTGCGCATACCGGAAACATCCATAATGTAAAAGGCTTCGGTTTAGGGTTGAGTTATGTAAAAGCAATGGTAGAAGCACAAAAAGGAAGCATAAAAGTTGATAGTATTTTAGGAAAGGGAACAACGTTTACCCTCAATTTTCCAGTTATATAAAATAAAGTTATCCACACCTATTCACATTGATTCACATTGTAATCCACGTAAACAGTGGTTTTAACCCTGTAATTTGGGTAAAAAACCTTGAAAATATGTGGATTACATCACTGTGGATAAAATACTCATATCTTTTTGATGTAAAAAAGTGGGAAAAAGTGTTATTTTGTGTTGAAATAAAATTTTAACAACACAATTTCCTATCATGATTGGTTTTTTAGGCGAATATGAATCAACGGTTGATGCAAAAGGACGTTTTCTGCTACCTGCGGGATTTAAGAAGCAATTACCCGATTTAGAGAAAACCAATTTTGTATTAAACAGAGGTTTTGAGAAATGCCTGACTTTGTATCCAATGCAAAGCTGGGAACCAATCTTTAATAAGATCAACGCGTTGAATGATTTCGATCCCAAAGTTAGAGCGTTTAGACGTATTTTTTTGAATGGCGCAAATCAAATTGAATTGGATTCTGCGGGAAGGATATTATTGCCTAAATCATTAATAGAATATGCGGGGTTGGATAAAGATATCGTGTTGATTGCTGCTGTGAATAAAATTGAGATTTGGGATAAAGCAACTTATCAGGCATTCTTTGATTCAATGTCTGCAGATGACTTTAGCAATTTGGCGAATGAGGTGATGAATAAGTCGAAAGAAAATCCGAATACTTGATAACTATGCTGTCAAATAAAGAAATAAACGGCAATAATCAAGATGATGAAAACAGTGAAGCGTATCATATTCCTGTTTTGCTTTTGGAAAGTGTGGAAGGTTTGTCGATAAAAGAAAATGGAATTTATGTGGATTGTACGTTTGGTGGTGGTGGACATAGTAAAGAGATCTTAAAAAAGTTGGGTTTAAATGGGCGCTTATTTGTTTTTGACCAGGATATGGATGCAAAAGCGAATTTGCCAAATGACGAAAGGATTGAATTCATTCCACAAAATTTTAGACATATTCAACGGTTTTTAAGGTTGCTTGGTGTACAAAAAGTGGATGGAATTCTGGCGGATTTGGGCGTATCAAGTCACCAGTTTGATGAGGCGGAACGGGGATTTTCAATTCGTTTTGATGCTGATTTGGATATGAGAATGGATAAAAGACAGTTGCTAACAGCCGCAAAAATATTAGCCACTTACGACGAACAGGCATTGCATAAGTTATTTGAAAAATACGGTGAGGTAAGCAATTCGAAAACATTGGCTAGAACGATTGTAGCAAAACGCAATCACATGCCTATGCAAACCATCAATCAGTTTAAAATAGTTATTCGAGAAGTGGTCATGGGAAATCCCAATAAATATTTGGCTAAAGTTTTTCAGGCCATTAGAATAGAAGTGAATGATGAAATGGGGGCTTTGAGGGATTTGCTTGAACAATCTTTGGAATTGTTGAATCCCGGTGGTCGTTTTGCAATAATAACCTTTCATTCCTTAGAAGATAGAATGGTTAAAAATTTTTTCAAAACGGGTTCAATAGAAGAGGTACAATCAGATGATGTTTATGGAATAAAACCGAAAAGCCCTTTGAAAATAATAACCAAAAAGCCTATTGAAGCAACAACAGCAGAATTAAAAATAAACAATAGATCTAGAAGCGCAGGATTGAGAATAGCAGAAAAAATATAAAGTTGACAACAGAAAAAAAAATATCGAACATAACGAATGAAAAAATTGATTGGAAAAAATATTTCAATTATACCCACATCGTTAAGAATATCCGATACATTTTGTTTTTGTCATTGCTCGCCATTGCTTATATCTATAATGGACATTATGCAGATAAGTTAATAAGAAAAATAAGCAAAACAGAACATAATGTAAAAGAATTAGAATACGAATACAAAACAATAAAAAGTGAGGTGATTTATAGAAGCAAAGCAACAGAAATGATTAAGTCTGTAGAAGCTTTAGGTTTGAAAGAATTGAAACAGCCACCTACTTTATTAAATAGTACAGATTCAACAAAACAATAAAAACCAGAACCGATTTTGGAAATTAGAAAAGATATATTATGGCGAGTTTATGTATGCTACATTGGCATCATGATTATTGGCGTTTTAGTGCTTGCCAAAACATTCTACATACAACAAGTAGAAGGTAAGTTTTGGAGAAGTATGGGGGATAGTTTACACCTCAAATACATGCCTATAAATGCAGCTCGTGGAAGTATTTATAGCGAAGATGGCAATATTTTGAGTACATCGATTCCTGTATTTGATGTGTATGTTGATTTTTGTGCAGAAGGGTTAAGGGCAAAAAACGGTTTGTTGTTTAAGGAAAATATTGATTCATTGGCATTGAGAATGAGTCAGGTTTTTGGCGATAAGTCTAAGGAGACCTACAAAAATGATTTGGAATTGGCTTATCAAAATAAAGAGCGTTACTATTTGCTCAAGCGAAAAATCTCTTACGATGAAATGAGTATGATGCGCAATTTTCCGTTGGTTAAATTAGGTAGAAATAAAAGTGGTTTCATTTATGATATTCGCGATAAACGTATTAATCCCTATGTATTATTAGCAAACAGAACCATAGGCCTTTCAAGGAAAGATTCTTCAAAGAATGTTGGACTTGAAAGGACCTATGACAGTTTGCTTCGCGGTGAATCTGGTCAAAGATTAATGCGTTATGCTTCGGGTGCGTACATGCCAGTTGAAGGTGCCGAAGTAGATCCTATAAACGGAAAAGACATCATCACTACATTAGATACATATATTCAAGACGTTGCTGAAGACGAACTTATGCAAATGATGGTAGGAAATAATTCTGAACACGGAAGTGTTATCGTAATGGAAGTGGCTACCGGAAAAATAAAAGCCATAGCCAATTTGGGTAAGCAAAAAGATGGTAGTTATACCGAAGATTTAAATTATGGAATTGGTAAAGCAACTGAACCTGGCTCCGTATTTAAATTGGCTACATTATTGAGTTTGCTAGATGATAAATATGTAACCAATGATTCCAAAGTAGATTGTGAAGGTGGGGCGAAATATTTTTACGGGTTAAGAATAAAAGATTCTCATCTGGGCACAGGGTCAATTACAGTTAAAGAGGCATTTATGAGAAGTAGTAATGTTGCCTTTGCAAAATTAGCGAATCAATATTATCAGGAACAACCCATGAAATGGTATCAACATTTGGATCGTTTTAGATTAACCAAATTAACTGGTATTGATATCATCGCAACATCAGGAAAGCCAACCATAAAAAGTCCTTCATCAAAAAGTTGGGGAAAAACAACCATTCCGTATATGGCACATGGTTATGAAGAATTGGTTACACCGTTGCACATGTTAATGCTGTATAATGCAGTGGCCAACAATGGTAAAATGATGAAGCCGTATTTGGTAAATTCTGTAAAGGAAAATGGAATTGAAATTCAAAAATTTGTACCAGAAGTTTTAGTAGATAAAATTTGTAGCGATGATGCAATCAAACAAGCTAAAGAATGTTTGCGTGCCGTTGTGGATAGTGTTCATGGTACTGGATATAAAATATTAACCGATTCTAATTATTCCATTTCAGGAAAAACAGGAACTGCTGTAACTGCATTAGATAATTCAGGATATAACAAAGGCAATAAAATTTATCAGTCATCATTTATTGGTTACTTCCCTTCAGAAAATCCAAAGTATTCAATTGCGGTTGTAATACAAAATAATAAAAATTCGAAACAATATTATGGCGCAGTGGTTTCGGGTAAAGTGTTTAAAAAAGTGAGCGATCGTATTTTCAATCATTTTTTGAGTAAACCCAATTTTAAAAATGAAACCTTGTTAGATACTTCGGTTCATTATTATTATGGTATCAAAAACGACATGCAATCCATATTTGCTGGACTAGGCATTACTTATGCAGATTCAAATGCATCTGGATTATGGCGCAACGCAAGTTTATCGGGTAAAAAAGCCACGCTTACAGAATCGGATCAACTAAATACGACAAACAACATAATGCCCAATTTGGTGGGAATGGGTTTAAAAGATGCATTATATCTATTGGAAAATAAAGGACTAACGGCAACGATTAGTGGAAAAGGAAAAGTGATTAGCCAAAGTTTATTTCCAGGTACTTCATTTAAAAAAGGTCAAAAAATAATTTTAATGCTTAATTAAGCACAAACGCTAATGTTAAAAGATATTCTATATAAAGTAAACATGGTTTCTATCTCCGGTAAAATGGATTTGGAAATTAAGAATCTGCAAACAGATTCAAGGGAGGTTTCTTTAGGTAGTTGTTTTGTAGCCATAAAAGGTGTTTCAGTTGACGGACATGATTATATACATACAGCCATACAAAATGGTGCAGTAGCCATTATCTGCGAATGCTTACCTCTGCAACTTCAGGATAATGTAACTTATGTGGAAGTTAAAAACACTGCACAAGCTTTAGGGATGATGTGTCATCATTTTTATGGTGAACCATCATCTCATTTAAAAGTGATAGGCGTAACTGGAACAAACGGAAAAACAACCATTGCCACTTTGCTTTGGAAATTGTTTACATCACTTGGTTATACATGCGGTTTAATCAGTACAGTTCAAAATCAAATTGGCGATGAGATTATTGAATCCACACATACCACGCCGGATTCGATTAGCTTAAATGAATTGTTGAAAAAAATGGTTGATTGCGGATGTACCCATGTATTTATGGAATGCAGTAGCCATGCCATTCATCAACAACGTATTGCTGGTGTTGAATTTGCGGCTGCGGTATTTAGCAACATCACGCATGATCATTTGGATTATCACCATACATTCGATGCCTATATTAATATCAAAAAATCATGGTTTGATGGTTTGTCAAAAGATGCCATTGCCATTTCTAATGCCGATGATAAAAGAGGTTCGGTGATGCTGCAAAATTGCAAAGCAAAAAAATATTATTATAGTTTAAAAACACTTGCAGATTTTAAAGGTAAAATTTTAGATAATGCACTTTTAGGTTTACACATGAGTATCAATGATATCGATGTTCATTTTAAATTGATTGGTGAATTCAATGCATACAATATTCTTGCTGTTGTAGGCGTAGCAATGAGTTTGGGCGAAGATAAATATCAAGTACTCCAAAATTTAAGTATGCTCACTGGTGCTGAAGGTCGATTTGATTATACAGTAAGTGCAAAAGAAAATATTGTTGGAATTGTGGATTATGCGCATACCCCAGATGCATTACTAAATGTGTTGGTTACCATAAAAAATTTACGTCAAGGCGAACAAAAGATTATTACTGTGGTGGGTTGTGGAGGAAATAGAGATGCGGCAAAAAGACCTTTAATGGCGGAAGTGGCTTGTCAATACAGCGACAAAGTGATTCTTACTTCTGATAATCCAAGGTTTGAATCGCCTGATGAAATATTGAAACAAATGGAAGCTGGCGTAAATGTGGTTAGCAGAAAAAAATGCCTGACCATTAGCGACAGGAAAGAGGCCATTAAAACAGCCATCAGTTTTGCAAATCATGCTGATATCGTTTTAATTGCTGGTAAGGGACATGAAAAATATCAAGATATACAAGGCGTTAAACATCCATTTGATGATAAGTCTGTATTAATGGAAATGCTAGAAATGTTAGAAAAATAAAATTATAAATCTGAATTATTATGTTATATCACTTTTTTGAATGGCTGTCTAAAGAAGGTTACCGTTTTGCGGGTAGCGGTCTTTTTCAGTTCATCACATTCAGGGTGATGTTGGCTTTGATTTTGTCTTTGATCATTACAACCATTTTCGGAAAGAAAGTCATACTGTTTCTACAGAACAAACAATTGGGGGAAACAGTTAGAGAGTTGGGATTGGAAGGGGAACAACAGAAAAAAGGCACACCCACCATGGGCGGATTAATCATTATTTTGGCTATTCTGGTCCCTACTTTATTGCTGGCTAATTTAGATAAAGTGTATATCAGATTGATGCTACTTTGTACGGTATGGCTAGGTGCTATTGGATTTATCGATGATTATTTAAAAATAAGAGCTAAAAGAATTGCCAAAGAAAAAGGTATAGACTTTAAAAAAACCAATGCAGATGGATTAGCTGGTAAGTTTAAAATATTTGGACAGGTAATGCTAGGAATAGTAGTTGGTGCCACACTTTATTTTAACCAAAGTGTAGTGGTAAAAAGAGAGGTATTATTAACTGTTCCAATTGAAAAGATTGAAAATTCAAAAGATAAAACAAAATTTGAAATCATAAATATTGATGGAAAAAAAAGGGTTTTTACGAATGCGAAAAATGTAATTACAACCATACCGTTTGTGAAAGGTCACGAGTTTAATTATGCCAAATTGTTGCCTCAGTCTTTAGAACAATACACGTACATTATTTATATACTCATTGTGATTTTTATTGTAACTGCGGTTTCCAATGGAGCAAATATAACAGATGGGTTAGACGGATTGGCAACAGGAGTAAGTGCGATAATTGGGATATGCTTAGGCATTTTTGCTTATGTAAGTGGTAACATAAAATTTGCTGAGTATTTAAACATCATGTACATCCCAAATTTGGGTGAGCTATCTATTTTTATTGCAGCTTTTGTAGGGGCTTGTATCGGTTTTTTATGGTACAACGCTTACCCAGCGCAAGTTTTCATGGGAGATACAGGAAGTCTTGCACTAGGTGGAATCATTGCAGCGCTTGCCATTATCGTTAGAAAAGAATTGTTGATTCCGATTTTTTGTTCTGTGTTTTTAATTGAAAATATGAGCGTTATGATTCAGGTGGGTTATTTTAAATACACCAAAAAGAAATATGGTGAAGGAAGGCGCGTGTTTTTAATGAGCCCTTTGCATCATCATTACCAAAAAAAAGGGTTTCACGAAAGTAAGATTGCGGTAAGGTTTTGGATTGTTACAATTTTAAGCGTAGCGCTTGCCATTGTAACCCTAAAAATGAGATAATAAACGGATTTATAAAATTATAAAGTTAGTCACCAACCCTAAGAAACTAAAAAAGCAACCCATTAAGTTCGATGCTTTTGAAGAACCTTTTTTAAAACAATAAATAGGCAATTGCTTACAGTTGTTTTAGAAAAAAATCCTAACAAAAAATGACATCTCTGTGTAAGCAACGGCGTGTCATATCTATTGGTTTTAATTGCCAACAAGTGTATTGAAAGAACCTTGTTCTTAAATATTCTAAAAGTGATTTTTTACCCTTAGAAAACAAACCCAGTTTTAATCCGTACCCTTTTTTAACGAATCGTATTTACAATTATTAAAAGTTAGCAAACTGCATTTATGTTTACAAAATTAATCATACTCGGAGCTGGAGAAAGTGGCGTTGGTGCCGCGCTTCTTGCCAAGCAAAAAGGGTATGATGTATTTGTAAGTGATGCTGGTGTTATTGCTGATAAATATGTACAAGAATTAACTAAAAACGAAATTGCTTTTGAACAATCTGGTCATAGTGAAGAACTGATTTTAAGTGCATCTGAAATTATTAAAAGTCCAGGTATTCCAGAAAAATCAGCTATAGTACAAAAAATCAGATTAAATAATATTCCAGTTATCAGCGAAATTGAATTTGCATATAGATATGCTGATGGAAGTAAAATTATTGCGATCACAGGAAGCAATGGCAAAAGCACTACCACGGCATTAACCTATCATATTTGTAAAACGGCAAACATAGATTGTGCCATGGTTGGGAACATCGGTTTTTCTTTTGCACGACAAATAGCTCAAGATCCTAAAGATTTATACATCATAGAAATAAGTTCGTTTCAATTGGATGATATAAAAAGTTTTAGGCCAGATGTAGCCATACTTACAAACATAACTGAGGATCATTTAGATAGATATCATTACAAGTTGGAAAACTATGTAAACAGTAAGTTTAGAATTGTAGAAAATCAACGTCAATCAGATGTATTTATTTACAATCTTGACGATGAAGTGTCGATGAAATATATTACAAATTATACCATTAATTCAATCCAAGCTCCCATCACTATGAGAAAAGAACTGCCACAAGGCGCATACTTAACAAACGCGAAAATTTGCCTTAAATGGAAAAGCGAAGAAATGGAAATGAGCGTCTCTGATTTTGCTGTAAAAGGCAAACACAATTTATACAATAGTATGGCTGCAAGTATGGCTGGAACTGCGGTTGGTATTCGTAAAGAAAAAATCAGAGAATCTTTACAAACTTTTGAAAGCTTAGAGCATCGTTTGGAAAACGTAGCAACCATTAAAGGTGTTGAATTTATCAACGACAGTAAAGCTACAAACGTTAATAGTACTTGGTTTGCGCTTGAAAGCATGACAAAGCCTGTGATTTTGATTTTAGGCGGAGTAGATAAAGGCAATGATTATAACCTACTTAAAGAATTGGTTTCTGAAAAAGTAAAAGCAATAGTGTGTATGGGATTAGATAACATGAAAATTGAAGAATCTTTTTCTGAAATCATTCCACTAATCGTTCATACAAAGAGCGCGGAAGAAGCGACCAATACGGCATTTCAAATTGCAAATAAAGGAGAGGTGGTTTTGTTGAGTCCGGCTTGTTCAAGTTTTGATTTGTTTAAAAACTTTGAAGATAGAGGCAATCAATTTAAAGCAGCAGTAAGAAATTTATAATCATATTTTAAAAAGTATTTCACTTTTTATGCAAGAAACAATTGATAAAATAAAACGATTTTTTAACCCAGGTTTAGATAGCAATTTAGCCACTACAGCTCCATTTAATATAGGGGATGTAGGTAATAATCTTGTTGTAAAAACAAAAGGAGATCGCGTTATTTGGTCTATTGTTATTATTCTTACTATGGCAAGTTTGCTTCTAGTGTATAGCAGCACAGGTTCGTTGGCTTATCGGATGAGCAGAAGTACAGAAAGTTATTTGTTCAAGCAATTTGCTTTTATCATTGTAGGACTATTATTTATTTATTTTTTCCATAGAATAAATTACACTTTCTTTTCAAGGTTGGCGCTAATCCTATTTTTAGTTTCTATACCATTATTGTTTTACACCTTATTTTTTGGCGTTGAACTTAATGCGGGAAGTAGGTGGATTAGGCTTCCAGTTATCAATATGACTTTTCAAACTTCTGATTTTGCCAAATTGGCTTTGTTTATGTACATGAGCAGAATGTTGAGTAGAAAGCAATTGGTGATTAAGGATTTTAAAAAAGGATTTCTTCCAATAGTTACACCAGTAATAATTATTTGTGGATTCATCGCACCTGCTAATTTGTCGACTTCAATATTGGTTTTTGGTACCAGTATGATGCTTATGTTTATCGGAAGAGTGAGCACAAAACATTTGTTGGGCGTTGTGGCTGTTGCATTGGTGCCAATTATTTTGCTGGTATCTATAGCCGTTACTACATACAATAAAGAAACAAAAAAAGCAAATGAATTGCCGGTTGCATTAAGGGTTGCACGCATTCCAACATGGATAGGTAGAATTCAAACATTTTTATACGTTCAAAAAGAAGATGATAGCGAAAAATCATATCAAAATAATCAAGCAAAAATTGCAGTAGCCAATGGGGGTTGGTTTGGTCGCGGTCCTGGAAATAGTTTGCAAAGAAATTTCCTGCCGCATTGTTACAGCGATTTTATTTATGCCATTATCATTGAAGAATACGGTTTTGTAGGCGCAGCATTTATGTTGATGATTTATTTGCTCTTCTTGTTTAGATGCATTCGATTGTATAGAAAATGTCCATTTGCTTTTGGCGCTTTTCTAGCACTTGCGTTAAGTTTTACATTGGTCATTCAAGCCATTGCAAACATGGGTGTAAATGTAAGTTTGTTGCCAAATACTGGGGTTACACTTCCTTTGGTAAGTATGGGTGGTAGCAGTTTATGGTTTACTTGTATGTCTATAGGAATTATTTTAAGTGTAGCAAGAAATGTGGAACAACAAGAAGGGTCGCAACTTAAAAATATCGAAGCGGCGGTTGCGGCTGAAACAGAATCAAAAGAAACGCAGACAAGTAACATTTAATAGAATAGATGAATGGCAAACGGCAAAAGATTTATAATAGCAGGAGGTGGAACAGGTGGTCATATATTTCCGGCTATTGCTATTGCTCAAATGCTTAAAAAAATATCACCTGAATCGAGTTTTTTGTTTGTTGGCGCTAAAGGAAAAATGGAAATGGAAAAAGTGCCTCAGGCTGGTTTTGATATAGAAGGCTTAACCATAGCAGGTTTCAAAAGAAGTTCTTTGATAAAAAATATTGGGTTACCCATAAAACTGATTCAAAGTTTTATACAAGTAGCTCGGATTTTTAAAAAGTTTAAACCAGATGCAGTAATAGGCGTAGGTGGTTACTCTAGCTTTCCGGTTTTAAGATTTGCACAGTCTAAAGGCATTCCAACCTTTATTCATGAGTCAAATTCTTTTGCTGGAAAATCAAATCGGATGTTGGGTAAAAAAGCGATAAAGATTTTTACAGCTACAGATGGAATGGAATCGTTCTTTCCAAAAGAGAAAATTACTATAAGTGGCAATCCCGTTCGTGCGTCAATTATCAATCATAAAGTAACAACCGAAGAAGGGCTACATCATTTTGGTTTGACACAGAATAAAAAAACAATTTTCAGTGTTGGCGGTAGTTTAGGAGCACAAAGTATTAATGATGCCATTTTAAAAAATCTAAATTATTTTAAAAATGGTAATGTGCAATTGATTTGGCAAACAGGGAAATCATTTTTTAATCAAGCAAAAGAAGCTTGCAAAGATTTTGAGCATATTGTAGTGAAGGATTTTGTAAATCAAATGGAATATGCTTATGCCGCAGCTGATGTAGTTATAAGCAGAAGTGGGGCAATGGCGGTTTCGGAATTGTGTATCGTTGGGAAGCCAGTTTTTTTTGTGCCCTTTCCATTTGCGGCTGAAAATCATCAAATGGTAAATGCTCAAAAAATTGTAGAAAAAAATGCGGCTTTAGTTATGAAAGATAAAGATGCTTTAGAAAAACTAATTCCTGAAGTATTTGAATTGCTGAATAACAATGAAACACAAAATAAATTAAAACAAAATATATCAAAACTTGGCGTTTTAAACGCTGATGAAATTATAGCCAATCAAATATTGGATATTATAAAATAAAAAATGACGGATCAACAAAATCATATCAATGCCTTTATAAAAGAAGTTTCATTAGGTGAAGCTAAGGGAAAGCGTGTGTACTTTTTAGGCATAGGTGGCATAGGTATGAGTGCCATTGCCCGTTATTTTAAAAGTAGAGGTGTTGTAGTTAGTGGTTATGATAAAACAGAAACTTCATTAACCTCAAAACTTACTGAAGAAGGGTTTAACGTACATTATGCAGATGATATAAACTTGATTGATCAAGAAGCCAGTTTGTTTGTTTACACACCTGCGATTCCGAAAACGCATAAAGAGTATAATTACTTAATTGAGAATGGATTTCCGGTGTATAAAAGAAGCGAAGTGCTTGGCATGATTATTAATCAGTCATACAATATTTGTGTTGCGGGTACGCATGGAAAAACCACCACAAGTTCAATGATAGCGCATGTTTTACGCGATAGTGATTTTGGATGTAATGCTTTTTTAGGCGGAATAACATCGAATTACAATACCAACTTTTGGACAAATGAAAAAAATGTTTGTGTTGCAGAAGCCGATGAATACGATAGAAGTTTTTTGAAATTAACGCCTGATGTTGCTGTGATTACTTCAATAGATCCGGATCATTTGGATATTTATGAAACGGCAGAAAATTTTGTGGAAGCTTTTATTTCATTTAGCCAAAAAGTAAAATCAGGTGGGTTGCTAATAAGTAAATTCGGATTAAATAAAGCAAATGGTTTTGAATCAGAAAATCAACTCACGTATAGCGTAGACGATAACAAGGCTGATTGTTTTTCCTTTAATATTATGCATAAAAACGGTTCTTATTATTTTGATGCTCAGATTAAAAATCAAATTGTAAAAGGGCTTTCGTTGCACATGGGTGGTATGCACAATTTGGAAAATGCAGTAGCTGCAATTTCGGTAGCGAAGCATCTTGGTATTTCGGATGAAAAAATTATTCATGCTGTATCAAATTTCAAAGGGGTAAAAAGAAGATTTGAATATATCGTACATACTCGAGGTTTAATCATGATTGATGATTATGCGCATCATCCTCAGGAGTTGAGTGCTTTGATTCATGGCGCAAAAGGATTATTTGCTGAAAAAAAATGTACGTTGATTTTTCAGCCACATTTATTTACCCGAACAAGAGATTTTGCAACAGGATTTGCAGCCGCATTAAATATGGCAGATGAAGTTTTTTTATTGCCTATTTACCCCGCAAGAGAATTACCTATTGAAGGAGTAAACAGCGAAATTATTGCAGGTTTGATGAATAACCCAAAAGTAAAATGTTGTTCAAAAACAGAGATTCTAGAGATTGTAAAACAGCAATTAGAAAAAGGCGAAATAGAGATGTTAATTACAGCTGGAGCCGGTGATATCGACACTTTGGTAGAGCCATTAAAAAACATATTAAACAAACAGGCATAAACATGAAAGCACTAAAGCAAATAAACATAAAAAAAATCCTCATTACATTCTTGTGGATTTGCTTAGGCTTAAGCAGTTTAACATTGTTGGTTAGTGCAATTTATAAAAAAGATGCCAGCGTTTGTAAAGGGTATGAAATTGAAATAATTGGAATTAATAATAATTTTTTTATTGGGAAAACAGAAATTCTTGAAATATTACAAAAGGTTGCGGGCAATGAAATTAAAGGAAAGGAAATAAATAAAATGAATTTGATGGAAATGGAAAATCAAATTAAAAAAGACGTTTGGATAAGTAAAGCAAGTTTGTATTTTGATAAGCATGATATTTTAATGGTGAAGGTGGAAGAAAAAAATCCGATAGCAAGAATTTTTTCAAATCAAGGAACTTCATTCTACATAGACCATAGCTTAAATATTTTACCATTAAGTAAAACGCATTCTGCAAGATTGCCTGTATTTACAAATTTCCCATCAGCTTTAAAAGTACTTTCTAAACCAGATAGTGCTTTGCTGGATAATATTAAGGAGATCAGTTTGTTTATTCAAAACGATCCATTTTTAATGGCAATGATAGATCAGGTAAATATTACTCCATCAAATAAATTTGAATTGATTCCAAAATTGGGCAATCAAATTATTTTATTTGGCGACGCAACAGATATTGATAAGAAATTTGATAAGCTAAAATTGTTTTATAAAAATGTAATTTCTGTAAAAGGATGGAAAAAGTATAGCAAAGTAAATCTTGAGTTTGAAAACCAAATTGTAGCATCAGTATTAGGTGTTGAAGAACAAATGGCAGATTCATTAAAGACAATGAAAATGATAAGAGAATTTGCTGAATATTCCGCAAGAATGTCAAGCGATACTACTTCCAAATTACAACAAGACAATGATCAAAATACGGTTAATGAGTCTATGATTTTAAATTCAATTGCAAGGGATGAAGAGCCGGAAGAATCAAGCGCGCTGGTTGCCGAGACTTCAATTTCTACAGTAAAACCAATTGTAAATTCAAATTTAAATGCAGTAAAAAAAGTAGTTATTGTAAAACCGCCTATTGTTAATAAAGAGGCAAAAAAAATAACAAAGCCAATATCAAAAGTTGAAAAAAAGACAGTAAAGAAAACACCCAATAAAAGCAAAGTGACTAAGGCTATGAAACCGAACGGTGCAAAGCCAAAATTAAAAACAACAACAAATAATGATTATTAAAATAAAAAAATAGAAAACAATCACATTAAAATAAAAAACAAACACACAAACAATTATGCAACACAAACAACCCATTATTGTAGGCCTAGATATAGGAACTACTAAAATCGCTGCTATTGCCGGTAGAAAAAATGAATTTGGAAAACTCGAAATTTTAGGTTTCGGACGCGCCAACAGTAATGGCGTTCAACATGGTATGGTTTTAAATATCGACCAAACCATTAAGGCTATTCAATCTGCATTGGAAAGATGTATTGAAAGCAATCCTGAATTAGAGACTGAGATACATGAAGTTTATGTAGGCATAGCAGGTCATCACATCAAAAGTTTACAAACAAGAGGCGATATCGTTCGTCAAAATATTGAAGATGAAATCAGTCAGGAAGAAATTGACAGATTAGTGGCAGACCAATATCGTACGTATATTCCATTAGGCGATCAGATAATAGATGTAATACCACAACAATTTACGGTAGACAATCATCCCAATATTTCAAATCCAATTGGGTATAGTGGTGTAAAAGTGGGTGCAAATTTCCATATCATTACAGGCGATAAAAACGCCATTAGAAATATAAACCGTAGTGTAGAAAAATCGGGATTGAAAACAAAAGATTTGGTATTGCAACCACTTGCATCAGCGGCTGCAGTAATGAGCGAGCAAGATTTAGAAGCAGGTGTAGCTATCGTTGATATTGGCGGTGGTACAACAGATTTGGCAGTATTTTCGGAAGGTGTATTAAAGTACACAGCAGTAATTCCATTTGGTGGAGAAAATATTACCAACGATATTAAATTGGGATTGGGTGTGCTTAGAACACAAGCTGAAGCTATGAAAGTTCAATTTGGTAGCGCATTGAGTGATCAAACAAAAGCCAATACATTTATCACCATTCCGGGGTTGCGTGGAATGGCGCCAAAAGAAATTGCGGTTAAAAACTTAGCGAATATTATTCAGGCACGTATGAGCGAAATCATGGATTTTGTAACCTACCATTTAAAACAAGTTGGGTTAGATAGTCGCTCATTAAATGGCGGAATTATTTTAACTGGAGGAGGTTCTCAATTAAAGCATTTATTGCAATTAACAGAGTTCCAAACGGGATTGAATGCACGCATTGGTTATCCTAACGAACATTTGGCTGGAGATCATTTAGAAGAATTGGAAAAACCAATGTACAGCACTTGTATTGGGTTGATTTTAAAAGGGTATAATGATTATGAAAATAAATACAAACCCAAACTTGAAGAAGAAGCTATTTTTAATGATCGGAAAAAAGTTATCCATACTGCGGAAGTAGAAATTGAAATTGAAGAGCCAGTGTTGGAAACGCCAGTTGGTCCGTTGGCTGAAACTAATGAGCCCATTAAAGTAGAACCTCGTAGAAAAACACTTAAAGCATTTTTAGATTCTATAAAAACAGATATCATTAAATTGTTTCAAGAGGAAGAGGATAAAAATCTTGAAGATTTAAAAAATTAATATCCAATTTTACTAACTAATCCAAAACAAATTCCGATATGATACAATTTGATTTACCTAAAGAACAATCATCAATTATTAAAGTAATTGGCGTTGGTGGTGGTGGCAGCAATGCAGTAAACCACATGTTTTCTCAAAATATAGAAGGTGTAAATTTTATAATTTGCAATACTGATGCACAAGCAATTGCCCTAAGTAATGTGCCAAATAAAATACAATTAGGTCCACATTTAACCCAAGGCTTGGGTGCAGGTGCCAATCCAAATATTGGTCGTCAGGCAACTGAAGAAAGTTTAGAAGAAATAAAGCGCATTTTGGAAGTGAATACCAAAATGGCATTCATTACAGCTGGAATGGGCGGTGGTACTGGTACTGGTGGTGCGCCCATCATTGCAAAGATTTGTAAAGATTTGGGCATCCTTACCGTAGGAATCGTAACAACTCCATTTGCTTATGAAGGTAAAAAAAGAATCGCTCAAGCGCAAGAAGGCATTGATTTGCTAAAACAAAGTGTAGATACTTTGTTGATCATCAGCAACGATAAACTTCGTCACCAATTTGGCAATTTAAAAATGAAAGAAGCTTTTGGTCGTGCAGATAACGTTTTGGCAACCGCAGCAAAATGTATCACAGATGTAATCAATAGCACTGGCCAAATTAATGTGGATTTTGCGGATGTATGTACGGTTATGAAAGATGGTGGTGTTGCCATTTTAGGTAGCGCATCTGCAGCTGGTGAAAACAGGGCGCAAATTGCCATTGAAAGTGCCCTTACATCTCCTTTGTTGAATGATAGTGAAATAAAAGGTGCAAAATGGATTTTGGTTAATATCAATAGTGCTGAAGGTGATCACGAGCATACCATGGATGAAATTGAAATCATTCAAAATTATATCATCGCTCAAGCTGGGGATGAAACCGATGTGATTTTGGGATTAGGTTTCGATAATTCGCTTGGAAGTGAAATCAGCATTACTTTAATTGCAACAGGGTTTGAGCGCAACGATCCGTTTTCTTCAACAAATTCGAATACTAAAAAAACAGAGGATGAGCGTGTTGTGCTTCAATTAGAAACGCCTGTGCAAGCTGCGGTATCTATTCCAATAGCTAAAGAAATTGAACAAGTAATTGAAAATCCAATTGAGGAGAAAATTGCAGAACCTATTGTTTTAGAATTGAATTTAGAAGTAGTAGAACAAGTGATCGTAAAAACAGAAACTTCAGAGCATTCTATTTTAAATGATTTTATTATTACAGAAAAAAATATTGACCCAATTGACACATTGGAATTGAAATCTGAAGAGAAGCCAACGAATGAAGCTCCTGTATTTTTTGAAATTTCTTCAGCGGTAGATCAACTTCCGATTGTTGAATTTGAATTTGATGAGGCAGTTGTGAACACTGAAATGCCGAAAGCAGAAGCAATAGAAGAACCAACTCAAATTTCTGCAAATATTGAAAGCTCTACTATAGAAGAATCTGCACCGATCTCGGGTGGTTATTTAGCAAAGCCAACGCAAATTTATGCTGTTGAAGAAGTAAAGCAACAAGTACAAAATGCGGTAAACGTAATTGAAGAAGAAATTAAAAATCCAATTAATTTACAAGCTCCCTTAGAAAATGAGGAGATGGATTTTCAAGTTATCGAAAAGCAGGTTCCGGAAGTAAAAGTTTCAGAACCTATATTTTCAAGTGTTTCAGCATCCACATTTACGATTGAAAATCCGGCAATACCTGATGAGTCAGAGGACCTTAGACGTAGAGCAAATGAGCGTTTGGCAAAACTTCGTAACCTTTCTTTTAATACTGGAAGTACTGATCCCAATAGCGAGTATGATACTGTGCCTGCTTATCTTAGACGCAACATGGAAAAGCAAGTACAAATTGCTGATGTAGAAACTTTCTACAGTCATTATACTGTAAAAAACAACAGCGAAAATCAAATAGAACTAAATACTATCAATTCTTTTTTAGATGGTAAAAAACCAGATTAATCGCTCGAAATATATTAAGCTTTGTTTGTGATGTTTGTTTGTGTAAACCCCTTTCTTTTGGAAGGGGTTTTTTAATTTTTTAAAAATTGTTTGGATAAAAACAAAATGTAAAGTATATTTGACTTTTAGAAAAACAAACTTGTCAAAATGGAAAGTAAAACAAATAAAAACAAAGGCGCTCGAATCCACAAGCATTTTAAAAAATTGGGGATTGGCTTAATCTTAATCGCTTTTTTAACAGCGTTGGTAATTAAGCTATCGCACATTGAAATGATGCCGACTCAAAAATCGTTTTTTAAAGTTTTCACTATGAATGGCTTTATTCTAGGGTTATTATTTGTTGCTTTGGCTAAGGAAAAAATAGAAGATGAAATGATCGCCCAAATGAGATTAAAAGCAATGTCGCAAACATTTATCTGGGCGGTGTTATATGTTATTTTAACGCCTTTTGTGGACTTGATTTTTAAGGATCCAATTCAGAGTTTGACCGGACAGCAAGTGGTAATAGCCATGCTGTTTTGTTATTTATTAAATTACCACAGTCAAAAATTTAGTAACAAATGAAGAACACATTAAAAGTGGAAAGGGCGAAGTTGAACATAACGCAGCAAGATTTAGCGGATAAAGTAGGGGTGTCTCGACAAACTATTAATTCAATTGAATCAGAAAAATATGTTCCGTCTACGCTATTGGCCATAAAAATTTCAGAAATATTTAAAACTACAGTTAATGACATTTTTAAATTGGAAAATGGGGATTAAAATGGCTGTTCAATATAATTTCCTTTTAAAATAAAACATTTTGTTTATCGTTTTTTATTACAATTACTTCTACATTTGCTTACCAATTTATTTTCTTCAATAAGTTGTTGAAAAATCACTTTCGTGGCCAATAATCATTCAATTAATAAAGTAACCGCAGCTGGCTTACTCATTGCATTAGGTATCATTTACGGTGATATCGGTACATCACCACTTTACGTATTTAGCGCTGTCATCAATGGCAAACCAATTTCTGAGTTGTTAATCTTGGGGGCAATTTCTTGTATTTTTTGGACGCTTACTTTGCAAACAACTTTAAAGTATGTGATTTTAACTTTACAAGCGGATAATAAAGGGGAAGGCGGCATATTTTCATTATATACTTTAGTAAGAAGACAAAAAAAATGGTTGGTTTTTCCAGCAATGTTGGGCGGGGCTGCACTTTTGGCCGATGGTATGATTACACCGCCAATCTCTATTACATCCGCTATTGAGGGGTTAAGAAATATTCCGGTGTTAAATGATATCACCGAATCTACCATCATCATTATTGTAATTGCCATTTTATGCTTATTGTTTTTTATGCAGCAATTTGGAACCAACTCTATTGGTAAAATGTTTGGTCCAATTATGTCTGTATGGTTTTTAATGTTGGCTTTTTTAGGTATTTCGTATGTGGTTACTGACTTCACTATTTTAAAAGCTTTCAATCCGTATTATGGCATAAAATTGTTAACCGTTTATCCTTCAGGCTTTTGGATTTTAGGGGCAATATTTTTATGTACTACGGGTGCGGAAGCGTTATATAGTGATTTAGGTCATTGTGGTAGAGGCAATATTCGCATTTCTTGGATATTTGTAAAAATTTGTTTGATATTAAATTATCTTGGTCAAGGCGCTTGGTTATTGAGCCAAAAAGGTGTTGTTTATGCCAATCAAGATTTAATAAAATCACCTGCGTTTCTTTCAAAATTTCCTCATGCTGTAAATATGCAAAACCCGTTTTATGCAATAATGCCTGATTGGTTTTTATTGTGGGGAATTATCATTGCTACCGCTGCTGCAATCATTGCCAGTCAGGCTTTAATTAGCGGTTCGTTTACATTAATCAGTGAAGCCATTCGTTTGAATTTATGGCCCAAAATGAAAATCAATTATCCCACTGAGGCAAAGGGGCAATTGTTTATTCCTGGCATTAATACACTGCTTTTTGTTGGATGTTGTGTCATTGTGTTGTATTTCAAATCTTCGGGTGCAATGGAAGCTGCTTACGGGTTAGCTATTACACTTTGTATGCTGGCAACTACTGTTCTCTTTTCAAATTATCTCATTTCAAAAAGAGTAAATCCGGCATTGATATGGTTTTATTTGTTTGTGTATATCAGTATTGAAACCTGTTTTTTAATTGCCAATTTGGAGAAATTTCCGCATGGTGGATTTGTAACACTTATTATTGCTGGTGGTTTATTTTCAGTTATGTATATCTGGTTTAGAGCCAGAAAAATTAAAGCAAGATATGTTGAGTTTGTAAGGGTTGAAGAGTATATTCCAAAGATCGAAGAACTGAGTAATGATAGCAGTGTTCCCAAATATGCTACCCATTTGGTTTATCTTACAAGTGCCAATAATCCTAAAGAAATTGAACATAAAATCATGTACAGTATTTTGCGCGGAAAACCCAAGCGTGCAGATATTTATTGGTTCGTACATGTACATACGTTAGATGATCCATATACCAGCGAATACACCGTTGAACATATTATTCCAAACGACATCATTCGTGTTGAATTTAGATTGGGTTTTAGAATACAACCTCTTTTAAATTTAATGTTTAAAAAAGTAGTGGAAGATCTAGTTGCCAATCGTGAAGTAAACATTACCAGCCGTTACGAAAGTCAGCAAAGAAATAATATGGTGGGTGATTTCCAGTTTATTGTAATGGAAAAATTCCTTAGTCAGGATAACGAACTGCCTTTTACCGAACATTTAATCATGCGTTTATATTTTTGGTTGAAAGCATTAAGTGTAAGCGAAGAAAGAAGTTTTGGTTTGGAACAAAGCAATGTAGCTGTAGAGAAATTTCCGCTGGTAGTAGCCCCCGTTAGTAAGCTAAAATTAAACCGTGTTTGGTTTAATGAAGAGGACTAAGGGTAAAATATTCAACATGCAACATATCTCAGCAACAGAATTGTTTACTGCCCTAAAAGTAGGTACTGATTTGATGCTTATTGATGTACGTGAAGCATTCGAACATGATGAGTTTAATATTGGTGGTATTTTAATTCCGTTTCAAGAAATCCTGAATCATTATCCAGTTATAAATAAAACCAAACCTGTAGTTTTTTACTGCGCAAAAGGGGTAAGAAGTCAAATTGCCATTCAACGCCTTGAGGATAAATTTGGATTTACAAATCTCATCAATTTAAGCGGCGGCATGTACGCTTGGAAAAAACTAATCAACAACAATGACATTTAATAAGAAAAAGATTTTCAATTTTATCAAGCTGTTGTTGTTTATGTATGCTTCAGTTGGCATCGCCGTTTTTTATGTACAAGATAAATATCTTTTACATCCTGCGAAGTTAAGCGCCGACTTTATGTTTAAGTTTGACCATGGGTTTAAAGAAGTGAATATTCCAATTAATGAAATAGACACCATTAACTTGATACAGTTTTTGCCAGCAGATGACACGGTGACAAAAGGCGTGGTTATTTATTTTCATGAAGCAAAAGACAATGTGTCGATGTGTGAAAACAATATCAATGTTTTTTTAAAAAATGGATATGAAGTGTGGATGCTTGATTATCCAGGCTTTGGAAAAAGCAGTGGAAAGCCATCTGAATTGAAAATAAACGAACAGGCATTTCAGGTAAAACGGTTGGCTGATAAAAAGTTTTTGCCCGAGCAAATTGTTGTTTATGGTCAGAAATTTGGAGCAGGTGTCGCTGCTACGCTTGCCAGTTCAACGCCAATAAAATTGCTCATTTTGGAAAATCCTTTTTATAGCATTCCGGATTTGTATTCTTCTACATTGCCTATGTATCCGTGGAATTCGATGAGCAATTACAAGTTTCC
>VFKL01000187.1 GCA_009885535.1 Chitinophagaceae bacterium
ACTGGAACATTAAATTTTTTCAGTAATTCTTTGGCTTGATATTCGTGTAAATTCATTTCTTATTTTTTTGCGAAGATAAGAAAAACTTTCATCGATAAACACTAAGAAATAGGATATTAAAAATTTCTATTTTGAACATACATTTGATTAAATTACGTGCTGTTAAGAAAACAATTCAACTTAATTTATGCGCATATTTTTGATAGGTTTTATGGGCACGGGAAAATCTCATTGGGGAAAGATTTGGGCAAACCATCATAATTTAAAATTCATAGATCTTGATATTGAAATTGAAAATAAAACAGGATTGAATGTAGATGAGATATTTGAAAAAAAAGGAGAGGATTTTTTTAGAAATATAGAAAACGAAACACTGATTGAAATGTTGCAACATGATAACTGCATAATTGCTTGCGGTGGAGGAACGCCTTGTTTTAAAAACAATATCGATTGGATGAACAACAATGGAACAACCATTTTTTTGAGTGCAACACCTTCTAAATTATTAGATAATATTTTAAAAGACAACAAAGATCGTCCGCTTTTAAAAAACACAAACAAAGGAGAATTGCTTTTTTTTATTGAAATGAAGTTAAAAGAAAGAATGCTGTTTTACTCAAAAGCCCAATTGCATCTTGAAGTTGCTGGTTTAATGCCAAGCTCAATCGAGAACTTAATACATAAAAGCCAACATAAATAAACAATGAATCATTTATTTTTAAAAATTGCAATAGTCGTTTCTGCACTTAGTGTTATTTTGGGTGCTTTTGCAACCCATGCACTGAAAAATATAATTCCAGCTTCATCTTTAATTACTTTTGAAACGGGGGTGCGGTATCAATTTTATCACGCGTTTGCTATTTTGATTTCTGCCACCGTTTTGTATAAAAACTGCAATCAACGTTATGTGGTTCTTGCGTGTAGGTTTTTTTCCTTTGGGTTAATTTTTTTTTGCGGGTCTTTATATTTATTGGCAATGTTGGGCTCCGATTATCTTTTTCTTGGCGCAATTACGCCTATTGGCGGCGTATGTTTTATTATTGGCTGGATTTTGCTTTTTGCATCCATTTATCCCAAAAATTTCACTAAGAAAAATTAAATTTCAGTATTTTTTACTATCAGGTATTTAATACCTTTGTTCACCATGACTAAAAAAGAAAAAAACATCGCTAATGCTAAAGATGCGGATCTTAAGCAAGAGAAATTACAACGAGTATCTTTTAAACAATTCATTAAAGATGAAAGAACGCATAAAATAACTGGAAGTTTTTTTGTTCTGATGGCCTTGTTGCTTTTTGTTTCATTTACTTCTTATTTGTCTACTTGGGATGAAGATCAAGACAAACTTATTTCTGAAGGTAGTAAGTTGTTTTGGGGCACAGATACAGAAGTTGCCAACCTTATGGGCACATTTGGCGCATTTGTTGCACATCTATTTATGTATAAAGGTTTTGGTGTGGCATCCTATTTATTTTGCGGTTTTTTATTTGTTATTGGGGTTAATTTAATATTTAGCAAATCTGTTTTTTCCGTTTTTAGAAATTTACGTTACCTAATCATCGGACTTCCTTTATTCAGCATTACGGCTTCAACTATTTTTTCACAAAACCCTTTTCCTTGGGGTGGTGCAGTTGGCGATTTAAGCAAGGATTGGCTGTTTAAGGTAATTGGAACATTTGGCACTTTTGCCTTTATTTTTATCGCTTTTTGGGCATACATTATTTGGCGTTTCAATCCATCTTTTAATAAATTAATGCAAGCAAGAAAAAATAAAGCCGAAGATGTTGATATGGTGCCTGTAACTGAAAATACTGAGCCTGTTAAACCCAAAAAAGAAAAGAAAGAAGAAGCGAAATTGTTTATTGTATCCGGTGTTGAAGAAAAAGATCCCAACTTAGCATTTGTGGAAAAAGAAGAAACCGAACCCATTGAAGAAGAATTGGACCTTGATGATATTATTCAAGAATTGCCAACGAATACACAAGGTTTGGAACTTGAAATTAAAACAGTAGAGCCCGAAATTAAAGAAGAGGAAGTATTAGAGAAAAAAGTTTCCGTTAAACCTTACGACCCAATTCTAGACTTACGCGATTATAAATTTCCTACATTGGATTTACTTGAAAATCATGGTAGTGAAAAAATTGTTCAGGATCCACAAGAGTTGGAAAATAATAAAAATCAAATCATCAACACGCTGAAGAATTATGATATCAGCATTCAAAAAATCTCCGCTACCGTAGGGCCAACCGTAACATTGTACGAAATTATTCCTGCTGCTGGGGTGCGCATTTCTCGAATCAAAAATCTAGAAGATGATATCGCGCTAAGTTTGGCTGCACTTGGTATTCGTATCATTGCCCCAATTCCTGGAAAAGGAACAATTGGTATTGAAGTGCCGAATGCAAAAAAGACAATCGTGAGCATGAAGACATTATTGTCTGCCGATAAATTCACTAAAAATAATTTCGCACTTCCGATTGCCATTGGTAAAAAAATCGATAATGATAATTTTATTGTAGACTTGGCGAGCATGCCGCATTTGTTGATGGCAGGTGCAACTGGTCAGGGTAAATCTGTTGGGTTAAATGCGATCTTGGTTTCATTGCTTTACAGCAAACACCCATCTCAATTGAAGTTTGTTTTGGTGGATCCCAAAAAAGTGGAGTTGAGTATTTACAAAACCATTGAACGTCATTTTTTAGCAAAGCTTCCGGGTGAAGAAGATGCCATTATAACCGACACCAAAAAAGTGGTACACACTTTAAATGCGTTGTGTATTGAAATGGACAATCGTTATGATTTATTGAAAGAAGCAGGTTGCAGAAACATCAGAGAATACAATGAGAAATTTGCAGAAAGAAAATTAAACCCTGAAAAAGGCCATCAGTTTTTACCATTCATTGTATTGGTGGTGGATGAGTTTGCCGATTTAATCATGACTGCCGGAAAAGAAGTAGAAATGCCTATTGCCCGTTTGGCGCAGTTGGCTCGTGCGGTAGGAATACATTTAATTATTGCTACACAAAGACCTTCTGTAAATATCATCACCGGTACCATTAAAGCCAATTTCCCTGCGCGTATAGCCTTTAAGGTGAGTAGTAAAATTGATAGTCGTACCATTTTGGATGCAGGTGGAGCTGAACAATTGATTGGTAAAGGAGATATGCTTATCAACTACAATGGTGAAATTGTGCGTTTACAATGTGCTTTTGTAGATACACCAGAAGTAGATAAAATAGTTGATTTTATTGGCGACCAAAGAGGTTATCCTCAAGCATTTATGTTGCCAGAATATATTGATGAAAAAGATGCGGATGGAAAAGATTTTGACGTTAACGACAAAGATGCCTTGTTTGAAGATGCCGCCAGATTGATTGTGAGCAGCCAAAGTGGAAGTACCTCTTTATTACAAAGAAGAATGAAACTAGGATATAACCGCGCCGGCAGATTAATGGATCAGCTCGAAGCTGCCGGAATTGTAGGGGCAAGCCAAGGAAGTAAAGTAAGGGATGTGTTGGTTAAAACTGAAGCTGATTTGCAGGAGTTATTGAATAGGTTGTTGTAGGACGAGGTTTGGGAGGTTTGAGAGGTTTGTGAAGTTTATGAGGTTTATGCGGTTTGAGAAGTATAAGAGGTTCAAAAGGTTCAATAAGTTCAATGGGTTCAAAAGGTTTGAAATGGTTCAATTCGCTTTGCTGGTTTAATGGTTTAAGGGAAGTATTTCCGCTTCATCATTCTAGGCTTAAAAAAGCATTTTCTTTGTGTCTTAGTGCCTTCGTGACTTCGTGTTAAAAGAGAATCCAAAGGTTTCTGAGGTACAAAAGGTTGGAAATGGTTCAATTCGCTTTGCTGGTTTAATGGTTTAAGGGAAGTATTTCCGCTTCATCATTCTA
>VFKL01000189.1 GCA_009885535.1 Chitinophagaceae bacterium
ACAGAAAATTACTTGAAGGTGAACAAATTGCCATTGAAAAAGAATGGGAAAATGCATACAGAAACTTACAAGCGCAAAAAGATAATTTTCTAAAAAGAGGGAATTCAATTACACAAGCTGAAGCAGAAGAATTTCAAGGAAAGCTTATAGAACAACAACAAATTGTAGATGAAAGAAAACAAAGTTTAACTCAAGCGCTCAATGATAAAAGCTATAAATTTTTGGATGACGTGCAAAAGAAACTAAAAGCTTTTTTAGTTGATTACAATCAAGACAATAAATTCAGCTATATTTTCACCACTGGTAATGGATTAGAATATATGGTATATAAAGACAGTGCTTTAAATATTACTGAAGATGTAGTAGAGGGGATGAATGAAATATTAAATAGTGAAAAAAAATAGAGGATAAAAAAGCGTGTCCGCCGTGGCAGATAAAAAGTGAAAAGTAAAAAGTAAAGAGTGAAAACTGAAAAAACAAGTCCTCATTTTTTGTACCAATTAATTAAAAAGTAAAAACGAATGGAAAATCAACAACAAGATTTTAAAGCTTCATTGGGATTGTTTGATGCCACAATGATTGTTGCCGGCTCGATGATTGGGTCGGGTATATTTATTGTAAGTGCGGATATGCTTAAAGATCTTGGAAGCTCGGGTTGGTTAATTGTCGTTTGGTTGATTACCGGTTTTATGACTTTAACTGCTGCACTTAGCTATGGCGAATTGAGTGGCATGTTTCCCAAAGCGGGCGGTCAATACGTTTATTTAAAAGAAGCTTACAATCCATTGGTGGGGTTTCTTTATGGTTGGAGTTTTTTTTCTGTTATACAAACAGGAACTATTGCCGCTGTTGCTGTTGGGTTTGCAAAATTTGCAGGTTATTTTTTTCCAGCATTGGCTTGGGAGGATGTAAATACATTTGATCTATTGGGGTTGAAAATTCATTATGCCCAGCTCGTTGCGATTGTGCTAATTGTAATACTAACATACATCAATACACGCGGCATAAAAACCGGAAAGCTTATTCAAACTTTCTTCACCTCAACAAAATTGATTTCTTTATTTGGGCTGATAATCGCGGGCTGTATTGCTTTTAATTGGGATGTTTGGCATGCCAACTGGAGTAACGCTTGGACGATTCAACACCTTACAAAAAATACGGATGCCAGCATTTCTTTTGAACCCCTTATAAATGGCGCTATTTTGGGCGCAATAGCCAGTGCAATGGTAGGTAGTATTTTTAGCAGTGATGCATGGAATAATGTAACGTTTATTGCAAGTGAAATTAAAAACCCCAAAAGAAATTTAGGGTTGAGCTTGTTTTTGGGAACCCTTATTGTAACCTTAATTTATGTAATGATGAATGTAGTTTATCTCGCAACGGTTCCGGTAAACGAACTTGCTTTTGCAAAAGATAACCGCGTAGCTTTAAGCGCATCCGAAGCCATTTTTGGAAATAGTGGAACTGCCATCATTGCCATCATGATTATGATATCAACTTTTGGTTGCAACAATGGATTGATACTAGCAGGTGCAAGAGTGTATTATACCATGGCTAATGATAAACTCTTCTTTAAAAATGCATCCTCATTAAACAAAAATGCCGTTCCAGAATGGGCGTTGTGGATTCAGTGTGCGATGGCTTCTGTGTTGTGCCTTAGTGGCAAATACGGCGATTTGTTGGATATGGTTTCTTTTATCGTGGTAATTTTTTATGTCCTCACCATCGCAGGGATATTTATTTTAAGGAAAAAACGACCTAATGCAGATAGGCCTTATAAAGCATTTGGATATCCCATTCTTCCAATAATTTATATTTTGATGGGCATCAGCTTTTGTGTTTTATTAATGATCTATAAACCACAATTTACTTGGCCAGGTTTGATCATAACGTTAATCGGTATCCCATTATATTACATAGCTGTAGCATCTAATAAAAACAAACAGTAACGGACTTTTTAAACATTTAATAACGGTTTATGTTTTCAGAAAATTGTAACAACATATTCAATCAAAGCATTGTAGATTATCATGTAACAGACGATGTTGATGCTCAAATAAAAAACCCTTTTCCGCCTTCAACCATCGAATTTCTGTTGTATAAAAAAAATTGGATAGACACGGTTCAATGGCATTTAGAAGACATTGTTAGAAATCCAAACATCAGTCCTGTAGATGGTTTGGCCATTAAAAGAAGAATCGATTCAAGCAATCAGGAACGTACAGATATGGTGGAGTTTGTGGATAGTTATTTTTTAGATCAATTTAAAAATGTGGTTGCTTTACCCAATGCAAAAATAAATACGGAAAGTCCGGCATGGGCTATTGACAGGTTATCTATTTTAGCCCTGAAAATTTACCATATGCAAGTGGAAGTGAATCGCGAAAATGCTTCTACAGAACATATTGCATCTTGCACGATTAAACTGAATATCTTATTGGAGCAACGCATTGATTTATCCTCAGCCATAGATGATTTGTTAGAAGATATGAAGACGGGAAATAAATTTATGAAAGTCTACAAACAAATGAAGATGTACAACGATCCTTCATTGAATCCGATTTTATATCAGCAATCTGTTAAATAATTTGAGCAGTATAAAACATATTCTAATCATTCGATTTTCTGCAATGGGAGACGTAGCGATGACTATCCCTGTAATCAAACAACTGCTGCAACAACATCCCGAATTAAAAATATCATTCTTTTCCAATAAATCATTTAAGCCAATGTTTTTTGGCATTGATCGACTTCGTTTTGTAGAAGCCGAAACCAAAGGAAAGCATAAAGGCATCTTGGGTATCTATCGATTGTGTAAAGAAATAATGAGCGATGAAGATCCCATTGATGCAGTTGCTGATTTTCATGGTGTGTTGAGGTCTTTTATGATGCAGTTTTTTTTAAAACTTAAAGGCATTCCAATTGCCACAATTAATAAAGGAAGGGCAGAAAAAAAGAAATTAACCGCTAAAGAAAACAAACAAAACATACCGCTAAAATCATCCTTCGAGAGGTATGCAGAGGTAATTAAAAAATCAGGGTTATCATTTTTACTTGAAAAGAAACCACTTGAAAATATAAAACAACCATTGCCCATTTTGGCTGAAAAATGGTTTGAAAATAAAACGGTTATTGGTATTGCGCCTTTTGCCAAACATCCCGAAAAAGTTTATCCACCCGAAAAAATGAAACTGCTTATTTCTTTATTGAAAACAGTAGGAGCGGTAGTATTGTTATTTGGTGGAGGCAAACAAGAAACAGCGCTATTGGCTGAATGGGAAAAAGATTTTGGTGATAATGTTATTAATCTCGCAGGAATATTTAATTTGTCTGAAGAGTTAAGCATTATTAGTCATTTAACGGTCATGGTGAGTATGGATTCTGCAAACATGCATCTGGCTTCACTTGTGGGCGTTCCAGTTGTAAGCATTTGGGGTCCAACTCATTCAAACGCTGGGTTTTATGGCTGGGGACAATCAATGGAAAATATGGTAAGTATTGACTTGTTTTGTAGGCCTTGCTCTGTATTTGGCAATAAAAAATGCTATCGTGGCGATCATGCTTGTATGGAAGAAATTACGCATCTTGATATCTATAAAAAATTAATTCCATTTTTGAAAAATAACTAACGCTAACTGGTTAAACATATTCGTTGAAAAAAATTGAAGGATAAATCGTTTGAAATAAGATATTTTTGCGAATAAAAACCAAATTCTAATCAATGCAGCCATTATCACTTGTAATTCACGGTGGAGCTGGAACCATTATTCCAGAAGATATGACACCCGATTTAGAGAAAGCCTATATCAATGGACTTACACAAGCTTTACAAAATGGGTATGCGGTATTAGAATCTGGCGGAACTGCTGTTGATGCAATTCGCACTTCAATTAAAGTACTTGAAGATAATATTTTATTTAATGCTGGAAGAGGTTCTGTATTTACCAAAAAAGGTGTGCAGGAAATGGATGCCGCCATTATGGATGGAAAAGATCTTAAAGCTGGTGCAATAGCGGGGGTAAGAAATGTGCGTAATCCCATTGAATTGGCTTACGAAGTAATGGAAAATAGCAATCACGTTTTTTTGAGTGGTAAAGGCGCGAATGATTTTGCCATCAAACGTGGATTGAAATTGGAACCGGATGAATACTTTTTTTCAAAATTCAGATACGATCAATGGAAAGAATTAAGGGATAGTGACAATTATTCGCTTGATCATACCCATCAAGATCTTGCAGAGTTGATGAAAGATAAAAAGTTTGGAACCGTTGGTGCTGTTGCATTAGATCAATTTGGGAATATTGCCGCTTCTACAAGTACAGGTGGCATGACCAATAAAAAATACGGCAGAATAGGAGATAGTCCTATTATTGGTTCAGGTACTTATGCCAATAATAAAACATGTGCCATCAGCTGTACTGGACACGGAGAACTTTTTATCAGAGCCGTTGCTGCTTATGATGTGAGCGCATTAATGGAGTATAAAGGGTATAGTTTGCAACAAGCCATGGAAGAAGTGGTACATCACAAACTGATTGAAATAAAAGGTGAGGGAGGAATGATTGGCGTAGATGCGCATGGAAATACGGCAATGGTTTTCAATAGTGCGGGCATGTATCGGGCAATGAAAAACAGCAAAGGCGAAATTAAAGTAGGCATTTATAAAAACGAAAATAGCTTGTAGTTCATAATTTAAGTGAATGAAAAAATATGCAATTTTGGTGGCTGGTGGTAGTGGTACAAGAATGAATGCATCAGTACCAAAACAGTTTTTGTTGTTACACAATAAGCCACTGATTTATTATACCATCAATACTTTTTTAAGTGCATTCGATGATGTTGAAATTGTACTTGTTTTACCTGAAGAACACCTAGAAACAGGCAATTCGATTATATCAACTTATTTCCAAGACAAAAAAATCACAATAGCCATTGGTGGAAATACCAGGTTTGATTCTGTGAAAAATGGATTGAAACAGGTTTCTGAAAATAGCATCGTTTTTGTGCATGATGCTGTAAGGTGTTTGGTAAGCGCAGATTTGATCACAAGAAGTTATCATCAAGCAATAGAGAAAGGAAATGCCATTCCAGCAATTGCGTCTAAGGATAGTGTTAGGATAGTTACAGGAGAAGCAAATAAATCTATAGATAGAACCACGGTTAAGCAAATACAAACCCCACAAGTATTTAAAAGCGAAATATTATTGCCCGCATTTGAAACGGGATTTCAATCTTTTTTTACAGATGAAGCATCCGTTGTAGAGTATTGCGGACATTCAATCTATCTGATTGAAGGAGAAGAAAACAACATTAAAATTACACACCCCATTGATATGTTGATTGCAGAAAAACTTATGGCTTAATCAACTGGATTATTTTGGGCAAGTTGTTCCATTTGATAGAATAGAAAGGCTGGTTTTCTGAAGCTAGTTTTTTGTAAAAGAAATCTACACCTGTAAGATCAGATCCTTCCAAATCAATGATTAGTGGCTGATTATTAAATTCTTTTATCAACGAATCGAATAAAAAATAATTCGCCAAGCAAGTTCTGCCGTTTGGGAAAATACTTGAAGCAAGATTGTACAACCTATTTTCATCTTTTAAAAACAAAGCAGTTGCCAATAATTCATTGCCTTCTTTGTTGTACACTTCTCTGATGATTACGCGGTTTTCTTTTTGTAAATCAACACATATTTGCTCGAAATTTGTATAGTCATTTTTTGAAATAGTAGAGAATCTTTCTCCGTATAACTTTTTATATGTTTTAATGCATTTTGTAACGTCGGTGGATATTACATATTGTAAATCAAATTTCGAAGCACGTATTATTCTTTCTTTGAGATACTTGCTGGTTACTATTTCTTCATATTTTTTATTAAGATGAATGAGGTAATTGGTATTGATTTTTTTCTGATAAAAATTATTTCCTGCGGATGGTATATTTGCGTAATTGATAGATATTTCTGCAAATTTAAAATGCGTAGAAGCCAGTGCAATAAAAGCTTCTGTGATTTCTTCAGTCAAATCAAAATGACTATAAATTCCGGCTTGTTGTAAAAAAGCGGGTTGGTATAAATATCGAATGCCCATTTTTTTTCGCCAAATTAATGGCATCACTGCAACGTAATCATTTAAAACAATAGCGTCCCAATGGGTAGCAATTTGATTTAAATATTTCGATTCCACATAAATCAATTTATTAACTGACTTGGCAATACAAAAATCCCATTTTGTAAAATCAATCTCCTGATATGTTAGATATTGAATGTTCAAATTAAAATGGAATTTGAGGAAATGAAGAAAAAGTTTTGAATGAAATTTTCTGAATGTCTATGCTAAATGAAATGGTTTTTATAACTTTTTTTTCTGAAATAGTTGAATTGATATATTCCTTAAATGACCTGCTATACACCAACGGCAAATAAATTTGTACAATATCTTTAAATAAAGAAAACTGAATTCCGCCATTGAATAATATTTTTTCAGTTGGTTGATTTTTTTGCCAAGCAGCAGCATATGTTCCAATATCAGCAAATAGTTTAATTGGTATTTTTATTGGAAGTATTTCCAAAGGGTTTATTATTTGGGGGATGCTTGTATTTAAATTTACAGCTATCAACCAATCATCTGTTTTTCCGATTTTACTACTGAGTAAATCTGTTCTAATTTTAAACGCTCCGTCTTTAATCATCATTTGCTGATTTAATAAACCTTCAAATTCATTTCTGCCCGCAAAATAATTGCTATAGGTATAATCCTCGTAACCATTGGCACCACTTGTGTTTAAATGATATCTTTCTGTTTTGTAACGCAACAAATTTGTTTGTTGCTTCATGTATAAAAATTTCCCGGCAAATAATCTTAACCCCAATCCACCTTCTTTTACGTAATTGAAATAGTAATTCCCTGTTGCGCCAAGTTTTAAAAATCCATCACCAGATTCTACATTTATATTCCATTGGTAAGGATATAATGCTCTGTTTTGTTGATACACAAATTGCAATTGATGAAGCATTCTATTTTGAGTAGGGTAGGTAATTATATCCGCATCTAAAATGGTGTCTCTGTAAAAATTTAAAATGGTTTCATTTATAAAAAAAGATTTCCATTGAACAAACGCATTTGTAGGACTTCTTGGATTTCTTTTTTGAAATACATATTTTATTGAGGGTGCAAATTTTTCAAAAGTAAAAAAATAAGTCTTACTTCCTTCAGGCGTAAATCTATTGTTGCTAAATTTTTCAAAAGCCAATGCCAATTGAAGTTTGTCACCATTTCCGGTCAAATAATTGTCATAAGAAATTCTACCTAATCCATTTAATTTCTTTGAAGAAAACGAAACCATCGGCATGAATAAAAACTGAATTTTAGATGGGGGTAAATTGTAATTATGTATCATCAAACCCGGCATCAACTTGTCGTATTTGTTAAGGCCTGCAATTGGTAAAATGCTTATCAAATGTTTTTTATCCGCATCTTTAAAAGAAAAGAATGGTGCAATTTTTATTGATTTTTTTTGTTTAGAATAGAGGCTTCCTTTGATGTTTAATGCTTCAAAGTAAATGCTTAAATCTTTCTGTGATACAGATTCGGCAATGGTTTTGAAATTTTCGGGGTAGGGGTGTTTGAATTTCCATTTGTCAAAATATGCTTTCATTATTTCGTCAAACGTTGTTCTGCCCAATGAATCTTCCAGCCATTGCATCCATTGTGCTGCTTTGTTGTAAGCAATCATGGCATAATTTAATTCAGTAAAATCGGCTGATTTTGTAGAAATGGGTTGATCAGATTTTATTTTGCAAACGGCTTCTGTAATTATATTATCTATATCTTTTGGAATGCGATTGGTTAAAAATCGACTTGCGTTATTCTTTACTTCTGTATAAAACATTTGCTCATAACGTTTATCATAATAACTATTCATGCCTTCATCCATCCAAGGGTAATCTCTTTCATTGCTGGCTAAAATGCCATAAAACCAATTGTGTCCAACTTCATGATTAATCAAATTATCCAACGATTTTTTTGAATTAACTTGATCAATGAGTGTAATGGTTGGATACTCCATTCCGCCACCGCCATCGCTTTTACTTTCCACTACCGAAACAATATTATACGGGTAATTTCCTATCCAATTGCTTTTTGTTCGAATGGCATTTTTGATTAAATCAATCGTATTTAATGTGGTAAATATTTTTCTTGGATAATGGTATGCATACACATCAATGATTTTATTATTTAATCCCATCGTGTCATGTTCTACAATGAAATTTTTATCTGCAAACCAAGCGAAGTCGTGTATATTATCTTGTTTGAATTGTAATGTTTTGATTTCGCCATTGTTGGTTTCTTTTTGTAAAACACCTGTAGCAGCCACTTTGTAATCCTTTTGAATGCTGATGTTTACTTCAAAATTTCCAAACTCGCTGTAAAACTCACCTTGATCTAAATAAGGCATTTCGTGCCAACCATATTTATCAAAAACGGCTGGCTTGGGATACCATTGTGTAATTTGAAATGCACTATCCATAAATCCTCCTCTCGAAAAATTATAAGGCAGTTTTACATGAAAAGGTGTTTGGATTTTTATGGTTTGTCCAGGAAGAATTGGTTTGGGTAAATTTAGTTTGATGATATCTTGATGATGAGGATGATTTGTAAAAGATGCATTTTGATCATCAATTTTAAAATTCAATTGATTGATGAATCCATTTTTTTCAGGGTCGCTAAAATAAAAATCTGTGCGATTGTTTTCAAGTAATTGTTCACTAAAAGCAGATTGGTCGTTTTTAAATGCATTCGGCCAAACGTGAAACCAAATATAATTTAATGTAT
This sequence comes from Chitinophagaceae bacterium, assembly GCA_009885535.1. Lineage (GTDB taxonomy): Bacteria > Bacteroidota > Bacteroidia > Chitinophagales > Chitinophagaceae > Ferruginibacter. The sequence goes on from VFKL01000189.1 coordinate 8,836, forward strand.
CTGGTGAAAAATTACTGTAATCCATTGAGACAAAACCATCTAATGTTTTTTGCTTTTCATCTAATCGAACATCAATTTTATAATTCACCTGTTGTTGCCAATACGTATCCTTCTGTGTGAAAGCAATTTTGCTTAAAAAAACAAAGTAAAAAAATAAGATGATGTACTTCAACTGATTTGAGTTTGTTCAAAAATACAAAAATAAATAGGCAGAAAGTATGCGTATTATTTGCCTTTTCCGGCAAAGATAATTTGAATGGTGTACAACATGATTTTGAAGTCGAGGGCTAAAGATACATTTTCAATGTATAGCAAATCATAAGGCATGCGCAAAATCATTTCTTCAATAGAAGCGGCATAACCATAATTTACCATTCCCCAGCTTGTAATGCCTGGTTTTACTTTTGACGTGAAGTTGTATTCGGGGTGTAGCTTTACAATTTGATCAATATAAAATTTTCTTTCTGGTCGAGGTCCTACCAAACTCATTTCGCCAATTAAAACATTCCACAATTGAGGCAATTCATCTAGTCGCCATTTACGCATCGTTTTCCCCCATTTTGTAATTCGGGCATCATCTATAGAACTGAGTTGTGGTCCATTGCTTTCTGAATTGATATACATGGAACGAAATTTATACATCGTGAAAGGTTTGCCTTTATATCCGATTCTTTCTTGAGAATAAATAACTGGTCCATTTGAAGACATTCGAACCCTAATCCAGGTGCAAATCATTAAAGGTAAAAGTATAACGATAGCTGTTATAGAAACAAAAACATCAATGACTCTTTTGATATTTTGTTGCCAAGGTGGAAGTAAACCCGCATGAATATCAATTAGTGGAACACCTAAAACGTTGTTGGTATGTAACGCGCCTGTAATTATATCAACAGTATCCGGGGTTATTTTGATGTTTATATTCTTGTTGCTTAAAAGTTGCAGGATTTTTGTGATTAAATCACGATCATTTTTTTCAATGGTAATGATGATTTCTGCAATGTTTAAATGGGTAATCAGTTGTTCGATTTGGGATATGTCTACATAGTTTTCAATTTGCTCATCAAGGGTTATTTCTTCAGATGGAGATGTGTTTAAAAAACCAACAAATCGATATCCGGAGATTGCTTTAGATGCTTTGAAATTTCTATAGAATTCAACTGCTTTTTTACCTGAGCCAATGATAAGAGCGTTATAAAAAATATCTCCAGATTTAATTTGTTTTTTTGCATAGGTTAAAAATGAAAATCGAGCAATAGAGGTTAAAAAGAATATAGGAATCAATAAACTAAAAAATTCTTGATAGTAAGAATTGTTGTTGTCGTGTGGGTTTTTTAAAATAAAGAAAAACAATAGGAATAAGCATCCCATTAAACTCACTAAAAAAGTTTTTCCAATTTCTGTTAATCTGGATTTGTGGTAAATGGAGTTGTAAAACCCAAATAAAAAATAAAGCGTTAACCATCCTAATACATAAAGTATCCATCCCAAATAAAAGCCAGGCGGGATTCTGAAATTGTAATTGTAAATGATAGTACGTAAATAATAAAAGCAAAGCCAAGTGAAACAACAGATCAATAGATCAGTTAAAATAATCCAAATGATATTTATTTTGGGTTGTTTCATTTGTTAAATTCAAAGTTCAAAAGTCAAAAATTTTAGACACCCCTTTTTAATTTTCAATTTTTACTTTTTACTTTGTCTTAATGTTGTCTGCTGTTTATTTTTTCTAAGATGAGATGTGCCACTTCCATAGCCCTGAATCCGTCAATAATGGTAACAGGTGTTTCGTGGTTGTTGACTATTGCATCTTTAAAACATTGGAGTTCCATTTTTATGGCATTTACGGCTTCAACTTTTGGGTTTGAGATGCCAATTGATTTTGTGCCATGATTGGTTTCTATGTCGAAGCTAAAATCATTTTTGTCATCAGGTTGATTGAGTCTGATGATTTCTGCTTTTTTATCCAAGAAGTCGATGCCGATGTAAGCGTCTTTTTGAAACAATCTTATTTTACGCATTTTCTTAAGTGAAATACGGCTACTCGTAAGATTTGCTACACAACCATTATCAAACTCAATACGCACATTGGCAATATCGGGTGTATCACTCATTACTGCCACGCCATTGGCGGAAATATAACTTACATTACTATTTACAAGGTGTAAAATAATATCAATGTCGTGAATCATTAAATCCAAAACAACGCTAACGTCGGTACCTCGTGGGTTGAATTCCGCTAGGCGATGTACTTCAATAAACATGGGCTTTAGATTATAACCTTTCAATGCAAGAAAAGCTGGGTTGAAACGTTCAACATGTCCAACTTGAAATTTAAGGTTTGATTCTTTAGCCAGTTTAACGAGTTCGCGCGCTTCGTCCATGGTGTTAGCCAATGGTTTCTCCACAAAAACATGCTTGCCTTTTCGGAGCGCCATTTTGCACAATTCAAAATGATGGATAGTGGGTGCTACAATATCTACAGCATCACAGGCATCCATAAGTGCCGCAGGATCTAAAAATCTTTTGAGCTGATATGTTTCTTCAATGAATGTTGCATTTTCATCATTAGGGTCAAAGAATCCAATCAATTCTGCACCTTCAATTTCTTTCCAATTATTTAAATGAAATTTCCCTAAGTGGCCAGTACCAAACACCGCAATTTTTAACATGTATGAAATTTATGCTTTTAGATTTAATGATAGTAATTTTTATTAAACGGTTTTCTCTTCCCAGAAACCCATTTTTCCAAATTTCTCAATTCGGTTATTAATTCTGTCTTCAGCTGGAATTTTTTCCAATTCATTAATCATTGGAATTAAGTAGTCTTTAAGTATTTGTGCAGACTCATCATAATCCCAGTGAGCGCCACCAAGAGGTTCGGGTAATACTTGATCTACAAGCCCGAAATTAAGCATATCGGTACCGGTTAGACGAAGTTGATCTGCTGCGATTTCTTTTTTCTCCCAAGTGCGCCATAAAATGCTGCTACAGCTTTCTGGAGAGATTACAGTGTACCAAGTGTTTTCCATCATTACTACTTTATCTCCAACGCCAATGCCCAATGCACCACCGCTTGCACCTTCTCCGATAATGACACAGATTACAGGTACTTTAAGTGAAATCATTTCGTAAATATTTCTGGCAATGGCTTCACCTTGACCTCTTTCTTCGGCTTCAATGCCTGGGTATGCACCAGGAGTGTCAATAAGTGTAACGATTGGTTTATTAAATTTTTCTGCAAGTTTCATTAAACGAAGGGCTTTTCTATAACCTTCTGGATTGGCCATACCAAAATTTCTGATTTGTCGGGTTTTGGTATTGTTGCCTTTTTGTTGTCCGATAAACATGACTGTTTTATCTCCTAGTTGGGCAAAACCGCCTACCATGGCTTTGTCATCTTTTACATTTCTGTCGCCATGAAGTTCAATAAAATTGGTACACATTTTTTCAATGTATTTCAAAGTGTAAGGTCTATCGGGATGTCGGCTCAATTGAACGCGATGCCAAGGGGTAAGCGAATCGGTGATTTCTTTTTTAACGATTTCGATTTTTTGTTCCAAAGCCAAAATCGAAGTTGACATATCGGTTTCGGATTGTTCTTGTGTATTTTGTAATTGTTCGATTTGGTCGTAAAGATCTTTAACGGGCTTTTCAAACTCGAGGTATTGTCTATTTTTTAATTGAGGCATATTTTAAAAAGTATTCGTTTAATAAGATTTGGTTTGGCAAGTTACTTGTAAAATTAAGTGATACAAATTTTTTTAAAAATTTTTGTTTTTGAAAAACAAAACTCCTTATCTTTGCCATCCTTTAAAAAGCATACCAACTGTTTTTAAAGTGGTATTAAGGAGCGGTAGTTCAGTTGGTTAGAATGCTGCCCTGTCACGGCAGAGGTCGCGGGTTCGAGTCCCGTCCGCTCCGCAACCAACGAAAGTAGCGCCTTGTAAATGAATAGTTTACGAGGCGTTTTTGTTTTTGGGGACGATGGTGTGGGGGAGACTTTTTTTCAATTTTACTGCATCAACCAAAAGTTGAATTATTGGGGGTTTAAATATAAATTGCATAATTAAATTAAATATTTAGCTTAATTATCCAAATGAAAAATCTAAATTTCTTTTTTCTCATAAATCTTTTTTTTACAAATACTAATTTGCTGAATGCTCAAACCATGACCACTTTGCAATTGGGAAATGATAACGATAGCAGCTATTACCATCTTACAAAAATTACAGATAACGAATTTTGGGCCTGTGGAGAAAAAGGTATAATAACTAAGTTTGATTCTATTGGTCATTTTCAAACAATGGATATTCAAACGGATGGTTTTAATATACTTAAAGCGGAAAGAATTGGTGATTATGTTTTAATAGCAACAGATGATTCTAGGTTAATGAAGTATAATTTAATGTCAAATACGTTACAAAAAGTAGATTTTAAAAGTTACAAAAATCGTTGCTTTTATGATTTTTTAGTTTTGCCTCAAGGTAAAATTCTGCTTTGTGGTGGAGCTACAGGTATATCAAAAGGAGAAAAGAAAATACCATTTGGATTTATAGCCGTTACAGATTCTACTTTGTCAGAGCCCAAAAAAATATGGAAAAGCTTTAGAAAGTTTGCATGGTCGCTATTAATAAAAAAAGATGGATCCATAACAGCTGCGGTGTTCAATGGGATAAATACAAGTTTAATAAATACAAAGAATTTAGTTCACTGGAAAAAAAATAAAAAAATAAATGGACTTGTACACGAGATAAAGATAAAAGACAGTAAGGAAGAAATGAGTTATGTGGGTACTGGTGGTTTGCACTACAATCGAAATGGGATTATTGGTTTGGATGCCGAAAATAATTTGAAAATAGATTCAAGTGGTTGTTTTTGGAGCCAAGAAATTAGCAATGATTTTCAAATTATTTGCAGTCAAAAAGGGCAGCTGTATGTTTTTAAAAATGGCCAATATAAGAATATGTTTCAATTGCCTACAACATTTGCATTATACGACATGAAAATAATTTCAAATCAAAAATTACTGGTTGTTGGACATGGGAAATGTGCTTTTATTATTGACAATTGTTTGAATTGATCAGCTTTCTATTTTAAATACTTGGTCAATTTTAACTCGTCAATTTTTATCAAACGGCACTTAAAAATCCCATTATTAAATCAAATTGGCACCAAAAGAGGCTTTTTAATTTTGTGATTATTGAATGAATGGAATTGTAATTTCATTTTACAAGAATGTAAGCAATCTTACAAAGTAATTCTCATTTTCTAGAATTTTTGATAGCTATTTTAATTTGCTCAATGCGTTGAGTAAAATTGCTCAACGTATTGAGTAAATGATTTTTTTTGTTACAAAATACTCATTTACATCAAGTTATAAAGAATCATATAGGGATGAATGAAACCTATTCGGGCTATTTTAGGTAAATGAGTTGAAAATTACATGTTGTAATTTATTTAAAAACAAATTCAATCCTGATAAAGTACTCTTAGTTGGCAATTCTGGGTTAAGTTGGCAAGAATTTTTAAAAATGAAACCGTTGGATTTATTTGGATAAATTGAGGACTTTTATTTCTGTTAGCATTTAAAATCTAAAACCTGTTTCTAAAAATTGAATTTATGAAGTATAAATTATTTGTATTGTTTGCTTTTATTTTCTCATTTAATTTTTCCAACGCCCAGCAAAAAAGATTGAACGATAATAATAGTATTGGCTGGTATAATGTATTTACAACCACTAAATTAAATTCGAAATGGAGTGTACATGCCGAATTTCAATTCAGACGCAATGATTTTATTATAAATGGGCAGCAGAATTTATTTAGAACCGGTATCAATTATCAACTAGATAAAGCTATTTTATTCAGACTGGGGTATGCTAATGTCGAAACTTTTTCATACGGTGATTATCCTATAAATTCAATGGGTAAACAATTTACAGAACATCGGATATTTGAAATGGTGAGCTTGCAGAATAAATTTCATTCAGCAGATTTAACCCATCGGTTTATGTTGGAACAACGATTTAACGGAAAATATTCAAATGCTGCATTAACAAAAGAAGATGAATTTGTATTTTTAAATCGACTGAGGTATATGTTCAAGGTTAATATACCGATTGGAAATCCTAAATCTCAACATAAAATGCCTTTTTTAGGTTTTTACGATGAATTATTTGTAGGTTTTGGAAAAAATGTTGGGGAGAATATTTTCGATCAAAATAGGATAGGGGTTGTATTGGGTTATAAATTTAATGAAGCTGTAAAATTAGAATTGGGATATTTAAATCAGATTGTGCAATTAGTCAGGGAGATTGACAATAAAAATGTGTTTCAGTATAACAATGGCCTATTGGCAAATGTATTTATCAATATTAACGCAAGATAAAATAAGGCTATTCCCTTTCTGAAAATTGATATATCGTAAGGTTAAATCAAGGGTTTCAACTTTTTTTCAATTATTTGAAAATTAGTTTGGTTGAAAAGTATATCAATCATATATTTGCACTCCCTAAATCAAATGCCGCGTTGGTCAAGAGGTTAAGACGCCTCCCTTTCACGGAGGAATCACGGGTTCGAGTCCCGTACGTGGTACAAAAAGTCAGAATGAGAATGAAAGCGAGAGCGATTGTTTGACTCTGACTTTTTTTCTTCATTCACATTCTGTTTCTCGCTCTGATTCTAGGGTTCTGACTTTTTTTCTTCATTCACATTCTGTTTCTCGCTCTGATTTTAGGGTTCTGACTTTTTTTCTTCATTCACATTCTGTTTCTCGCTGTGATTAAATCCAATTGTCTGAACTGTGATTTATGTGATTAAATGATTGCGGTGAAGAAAGTATTGTTTGAAAAGTGAAAACCGCCTGAATCATAAAAATCTCCCGAATCATAAAAATCAAAATAATCATAGTTTATATGATTGAAGTAAAACAAGGGTTTAACGTGGCAACCTACAGAGCGGTTAAATTTTGATTATTTTAAATTGATTTGTTTCCCCATTTAAGATTTATTTTTACAAAAATCATCTCAACGTTGAATCTACTTAATCAATTTACCCAACATGTTAATGCTGCTTCTTTGTTTCAAAAAGCAGATAAACTACTCATTGCCGTCAGTGGGGGAGTGGATTCTGTGGTGTTATGCGATTTGTGTTTTCATGCAGGGTTCAACTTTGAAATCGCACATTGTAATTTCCAGTTAAGAGGCGAGGATAGTGAAGCTGATGAAAAGTTCGTTGTAGGACTGGCCAATAAATACAACGTGAAATACCATGTGGTAAAATTAGATACTGAAAAATACGCTGCCGATAATAAACAAAATATTCAATTGTCTGCACGAAATCTGCGCTACAATTGGTTTAATGAAATAGTAGAAAATAATACAAGCATCAAACATATCGTTACCGCCCATCATGCAGACGATAATTTGGAAACCATTTTAATGAACTTCTTCAAAGGTACTGGAATCAATGGGTTGAAAGGAATACAATCTCATCATGCAGGTATTGGTGGAAAAATTGTTCGTCCTATTTTGTTCGCTAATAAATCCGAACTTTTAAATTATGCCAATGAAAATAAATTACAATGGCGCGAAGATGTTTCGAATGAATCCAGCAAATACACCCGTAACTTTTTTAGAAACCAAGTTATTCCTTTAATTGAAAATGTAATTCCCGAAGTAAAAGCAAATGTTCAAAACAACATTAAAAGATTCAATGACATTTCGGTTATTTATGATAATGCCATTTCAAACATTAAGTTGAAATTAATAGAGCATAAAGGAAATGAAATTCATATTCCTGTTTTAAAACTGTATAAGCATGATGCTTATGAAACCATACTTTTTGAAATCATCAAACCATACAATTTTACTTCATCACAATTAAATGATGCCGTTCATTTACTCCATGCGGATTCGGGAAAGTATATCCTGTCTGCTTCGCATCGGATTTTAAAAAATAGAAATTGGATAATCATTTCTCCAATTGTACATTCTGAAGAAACTATTTTTATTATTGAGCCCAATACAACAAGCACCAATTTTGGTAACCATAAAATGGCTATTGAAAATATTACTTCCAAAGATTTTTCAAATGATGCATCAATTGCTTTGTTAGATAAGAAGCATATTGAATTTCCTTTGATATTAAGAAAATGGAAACAAGGCGATTACTTCTATCCGTTAGGGATGTTGAAGAAAAAAAAGTTGAGCCGATTTTTTATCGACCTTAAATTGTCGCTTTTAGAAAAAGAAAATACATGGGTTATTGAATCCAACAAAAAAATAGTTTGGGTGGTTGGAAAACGAATTGATAATCGGTTTAAAATTACGGAAGCGACAGAATCGGTTTTGAAATTAACTTTAACCTCTTCCAAATAAACTGGGATGTTTTAATTGCTCTAGTATATATCCAATCAGGTCGGGACGCATTACATACACGATTAATAAAGTAAACGACAATCCAAAAATGGCACCCCACAAATGCGCGTCGTGGTTGATGTTGTCTTCTGCTTTCTTACCCATATAAATGCAATAGGCGATAAACAAAACAGCATAAACAGTCGCTGATATTTTTATGTAAGCATACAAATAAATGCTGCTCCAAGGACTAAATAAAATGGTGGCAAATACAACAGCTGATACTGCTCCAGAAGCCCCTAAAGATCTATATTCAAATACATCTTTGTTTTTAAAATAACTGGGCAAATCAGAAACAATTATTGCACCAAAATATAAAATAAGATACGTTGTGCCGTTTCCCATTTCATTGCTTTTTAAAATCATTTCGATGTTGTTGCCAAAATAATACAAGGTAAACATGTTGAAGAACAAGTGCATGAAATTGGCATGCAAAAAACCTGATGTAACGAATCGATACAATTCATTATTTCGTTTTACATAATAAGGCCACATGATGGTTTTGGCTAAAAATAATTTGTTGGTTTCTGTTATGAAAAACAAAATCACATTTATGGCAATCAAGAAATTGGTTATAGAAAATAAAAAACTAGGCATGGGGTTATTTGAATTTCTTTTTAATTTTTACTTTTCATTTCCTACACATGATGATACTTCTCATTTCTGTTGATGGAGCAAGCACGATATATTTGTTCGGCTAAAATCAAACGAACCAGTTGATGCGGAAAAACCAAAGGCGATAAACTCCACATATAATCAGCTCGTTCAAATACAGCTTTACTCACGCCAAATGCACCACCTATCAAAAACACCAGTTGCTTCTCGCTCTCATTGGCTCTTTGTTGTATGAAATTTCCAACGCCTTCACTGGTCAATGTTTTGCCCCGTTCATCCAACAATATTAAATAGTCTTCTTTTTTTAGCAGATTTAATATGGTTTCTCCTTCTTTTTGTTTCAAATCTACATCGCTTAATACCGCTGCATTTTTAGGCGTAGAGATAATTTGCCATTCAACCGGATAATAATTGGAGATTCTTTTGGTAAACAATTTTATGCCTTCATCTACGAAAGATTCATTGTTTTTACCAACAGACCAAAATTGAATTTTCATCTTTTCATTTTTAATTCAAAAGTCAACATTAAAAATTCAAAAAAACGAAAACGAAAATTCAAATTTTTACTTTTCACTTTTTACTTTTCACTTAACTTTTTCAAATTCAAATACCCAAGATGCCATTCGTCTTTCGACGCTTTTTTAGCGGGGGTTATTTTTAATTGATATGTCTCTTTGATTTCTGTAGGAAGGATGTCCGTTATTTCATAAATATCATCTACATCGATTCCGTATTTATCATCAATATGCGATGCAGCTCCTTTGAAACCCGTGTGTTTATAAAACGCGGTTGATTTGGCTTGTTTGATGGCATCTGATTTCTTTTCAGCAACAGCAAGCATTTTGTAATGGTATTCTTCAAATTCGCCAGGCTTATATCCACCAAGATTCAAGAAAAATAGTTTTGATGACACAATGTTACCTGCTGTTGATTTCTTTACAACCGAAATTGCGTTGCCATCTACTTCTGTTACTTCGCGCCAAGCATCTATATGAATTTTACCGCCATCTTTCCAAAA
>VFKL01000075.1 GCA_009885535.1 Chitinophagaceae bacterium
TTAGTAGCTAAAGCATTCACCCTTAAAGCAAGTTTACGCTTTAAATTAGACGCTTTGTTTTTATGGATTGTTCCTCTTCTTGCTAATTTATCAATCATCGAAGCTACAGAAGGTAATTTTTCTGAAGCTGCAGTTGGTTCTTCAATTGCACGAATATCTCTTATTGCATTACGGGTTGTTTTTCCGTAATATCTATTGCGTGCGTTACGTTTTGCACTTTGACGAACATCTTTTTTGGTAGCTTTATGATTTGCCATGTATTCTATTTTAGGGACGCAAAGATAGGGATATGATTTTTATAAAACGAGTTTTTTTTAATTTTTTATTTCTTCAATTAATCTTTTCGAAAAAAAATCATTTAAAAATACAACATTTCTGTCTTAGATTCTTAGATTTTAAGCCGATATTTGCAACCTAATTATCATTTAAAGCGCTACAAAAATATTTTAACCCATTATGAAGGATTTTCAATTTATTACAAATTCTACTCCCGCCCATATTGAAAGTTTATATCAGGATTTCGTAAACAATCCTACAAGTATTGATCAAGAGCTTCGTAAATTTTTTGAGGGTTTTGATTTTGCTGTTTCCAATGTGGCAAATGGCAGTGTTTCTGTTCCATCCCTTAAATCAGAAAATGTAGGTAATCTCAAAAAAGAATTTGCAGTATTTCAGTTGATTCAAGCATATCGTAATCGCGGACATTTAAGTGCAAAAACAAATCCAATTAGAGAAAGGGTTGATAGACATGCCAATCTGGATATTGCACATTTTGGTTTAACTGAGGCCGATATGAACGTGACATTTCAAATCGCAGGGTTATTAAATATTGAAAAAACTACCCTAAAAGATATCATCACCTATCTTCAAAATTGTTATACAAACCACATTGGTATTGATTTCTCTTATATAAACGATTCAGAAAAATCCAATTGGTTGTTGAATGCTTTTGAGAAAAAAGTATTCGAGCCGATTTCCATTGAAAAGAAGAAAAGAATACTTCAAAAATTGAACGAGGGTGTAATGTTTGAAAAGTTTCTGCACACCAAATATATCGGACAAAAACGATTTAGTTTAGAAGGTGGTGAAACAACCATTGCCGCTTTGGATGCCATTTTAAACGTTTCATCTGAAAATAATGTTGAAGAAGTGGTTATTGGAATGGCGCATCGTGGAAGATTGAATGTGTTGGCCAATATTTTAGGTAAAACCTATGCTGAAATATTCAATGAGTTTGAAGGAAACGCGCTACCAGATACTACAATGGGAAGTGGAGATGTGAAATATCATCTTGGTTTTAGCAGCGACGTAGAAACTTTTTCAGGAAAAAAATTGCATTTAAAATTATGTCCTAATCCTTCACATTTAGAAGCAGTAGATCCAGTGGTAATGGGTTATGCAAGAAGTAAAGCGGATGTGATGTATAACAGCGATAATAAAAAAATTCTGCCTATTTTAATTCATGGAGATGCTTCTGTTGCCGGACAAGGCATTATTTACGAAGTGCTTCAGATGAGTAAATTAAATGGTTACACAACAGGTGGCACAATCCATTATATCATTAATAATCAAATCGGGTTTACAACAGATTTTAAAGATGCAAGAAGTGCGGATTATTCAACTTCAATCGCATCATTGGTTCAAGCACCCGTTTTTCATGTGAATGGTGATGATCCAGAAGCGGTGGTTAAAGTATCTGAAATAGCTGCTTTATACCGTCAAACTTTTAATGCAGATGTTTTTATTGATATGGTATGTTATCGTAGACATGGACATAACGAAGGAGATGAACCCAAATTTACACAGCCTCAATTGTATGCCCTTATTGATAAACATTTGAATCCAAGGGAAGTGTACACACAATTTTTGATGGAAAATGGAGAGCCGGATGCTAAATCACTTGCTAAAGAAATGGAAGTTAAGTTTTTGCAAGAGCTTCAAGATCGTTTGGATGAAGTGAAACAAAATCCATTGCCTTATAAGTATCAACAACCTGAATTATGGTGGCAAAGTTTGCGTAAAGCAACGCAAGATGATTTTCACATTTCGCCAAATACCTCAATAAAAGAATCGGATTTAAATTTACTTTTTGATGGTTTAATGCAATGGCCTGCTGAATTTAAGCCATTGAAGAAAGTGGAAAAATTGATTCAGGATAAAATAAAATTATTTCAAGATCAACAAAAAATTGATTGGGCTACAGCTGAGTTGTTGGCTTATTCGAGTTTAATGCATGAAGGTAAAGATGTTAGAATGAGCGGGCAGGATGTGAAGCGCGGTACATTTAGCCACAGACATGCGGTTTTGTTTGATGAAAAAACAAACGAAGAACACAATCGTTTAAATCATGCGATCAAGGACACGGCTCAATTTAGAATATACAATTCTTTTTTAAGTGAATACGCAGTTCTAGGTTTTGAATATGGATATGCCATGGCGAATCCCAATACATTAACCATTTGGGAAGCACAATTTGGAGATTTTTCAAATGGTGCTCAAATTATTATAGACCAGTTTATTACTTCTGCTGAAACGAAATGGCAAAAAATGAGTGGTTTGGTGATGTTGTTGCCTCATGGTTATGAAGGTCAAGGTCCAGAGCATAGTAGTGCAAGAATGGAACGATTTTTACAACAATGTGCTGAAAATAATATCGTTATCACCAACATTACCACAGCGGCAAATTTATTCCATGCATTGCGCCGTCAACTTACATGGGATTTTAGAAAGCCGATGATTAACTTTTCACCCAAAGCGAATTTGCGACATGCCGGAAGTTATAGTGATGTTGAGGAGTTTACTAATGGGGCGTTTAAAGAGGTAATTGATGATACTACTGCAGATGCAACTTCAATAAAAAAAGTATTGATGTGTACCGGCAAAATATATTTTGATTTAGAAGAAAAACGTCAGAAAGAAAACCGAACAGATATTGCGATAGTTAGAATAGAGCAATTGTATCCATTGCCACAAAATCAATTGGATGAGTTGTATAAAAAATACGGAAAAGCAATCTGGTATTGGGTTCAAGAAGAGCCATTAAACATGGGTGCTGCATCTTATCTTAGAATGAATTTGAAAAATATCAATATTTATATTTTCAGCAGAGTAGCAAGTGCGGCTACGGCTACGGGTTATGCCAAAATGCATGCGAAAGAACAAGCAGAATTGCTAAACGCAGCATTCAATAAATAATTAAATAGGGTTTAAAAAAAGTTAGAAATATGTTTCAGAATTTAAGTGAAAAATTAGAAAGTGCATTTAAGAATATAAAAGGTCAGGGAAGAATCACCGACTTAAATATTGCCAATACCATTAAAGACATCCGTAGAGCTTTAGTGGATGCCGATGTGAATTATAAAATTGCCAAGGATTTTACAGATAAGGTAAAAGAAAAAGCAATGGGTTCTAAAGTATTGCTTGCTGTAAATCCTGGTCAACAGATGGTGAAAATTGTGCAGGATGAGTTGACTGAATTGATGGGAGGTTCGGAGAGTGTATTTAATGTAACTGGTAACCCAGCCATCATTTTAGTTGCCGGATTGCAGGGTAGTGGTAAAACAACTTTCAGTGGAAAGTTGGCCAATTATCTCAAAACGCAAAAAGGCAAATCTCCTTTATTGGTTGCTGCAGATATTTATCGTCCGGCTGCGATTGATCAACTAGAAGTGCTTGGAGGTCAAATCGGTGTTGATGTATATAGTGAGCGTGAAAATAAAGATGCGGTTTCTATTGCACAAAATGCCATCAAAGAAGCGAAGGCAAGAAATAAAAATGTAATTATTATAGATACTGCTGGTCGTTTGGCTGTTGATGAAGTAATGATGAATGAGGTTGCCAATATTAAATCTGCCATTAACCCACAGGAAATTTTATTTGTAGTGGATAGTATGACCGGGCAAGATGCGGTAAATACGGCAGCGGCATTTAATGAAAGGCTTGATTTTACTGGGGTTGTGCTTACTAAATTAGATGGTGATACAAGAGGTGGAGCAGCACTTTCGATTAAATACACGGTAAACAAACCCATCAAATTTAGCAGTAGTGGTGAGAAAATGGAAACGCTTGATGTGTTTTATCCAGAGCGTATGGCGCAACGAATTTTGGGGATGGGTGATATTGTGAGTTTGGTAGAAAGAGCACAAATGCAATTTGATGAAGCCGAGGCTGAAAAATTGGAGAAGAAGATTAGAAAAAATCAATTTGATTTTGAAGATTTCAAAACCCAGCTTCAGCAAATTAAAAAAATGGGAAACCTTAAAGATTTAATGGGCATGATTCCTGGCGTTGGAAAGCAGATAAAGGATTTGGATATTAATGACGATGCATTTAAAGGCATTGAAGCGATGATTAATTCCATGACTATGGCGGAAAGAAAAAATCCTGATTTAATCAATCCAAGTAGAAAGACAAGAATAGCAAAAGGCAGCGGAAAAGAGTTGGTAGAATTAAATCAGTTTTTGAAACAATTTGATCAGATGAAAGAGATGATGAAGATGATGAATAAAATGCCTATGGGGAATATGCCGGGCATGGGCGCATTAGGCAGAAAGTAAAAAAGAAGAATTTCTATTTATAAAAATAGTGGGATAAAATTATTTTTATATTTCTACAATTTTTCCACAAATTTATATATCTTCGTCCTCCGTTTTTAAAAGCGGATTAAACCCTATTGTTCACAACCTAAAAAATTTCTATTTTTATGGCTGTAAAAATGAGATTGCAAAGACATGGTTCTAAGAAAAGACCATTCTATTTCATTGTAGTTGCTGACGGACGCAGTCCGCGCGATGGTAAATTCATTCAGAAGTTAGGTACGTACAATCCTTTGACTGTTCCTGCAACTGTGCAGGTAGATCGTCAAAAGGCATTGGACTGGTTACAGAAAGGTGCACAACCTACTGACACTGTTCGTCGTATTCTATCATTCAAAGGTGTATTATTCCTTAAACATCTACTTCGTGGCGTAAGTCTTGGTCTATTTGACGAAGCAACTGCTATGGAAAAATTCACAAAATGGACAACTGAGCATGAAGCTCAAATTGCACAACGCCAGTCGGCTCATAAGAAAGCCCACATGGATCGTCGCAATGTACCAGTAGTGAGAAAAGTAGAAGTTGTTACGCCAGCAGAAGTTGAAGCAGAAGTTTCTGCTCCAGCAGAAGAAGTAACTCAAGAAGAAACAAAAACAGAAGAATAAATACCCTCTGTACCAAAACGAATTAAGTCCTGCTTTAGAGCGGGACTTTTTTAGCCCCCTCAGTCCCCCAAGGGGGAAGTTGGGAGTATACATAAAATGATGAGTGTACAAAAATGATGATTTTACACAACCCCAGCGGGGTGATATCCTACTAAAAAGATGATGAATATGAATTAAAGCCCCAGCGGGGCGGCATAAAAAAATGGCACACGTTATGACGAAATGCTTGCAGCATTTTTTTGACACAAAGACACGAAGGCGCAAAGTCACGAAGTTTTTTATAAAGCAAAGATGCTACTAAATGGAAAGTGCTTCAAACCTTAAACAATTAAACCATTAAACCAGCGAAGCGAATTAAAATTTTTTGTTTCATACAAATGGCGCAAAAGGCACAAAGGAAATTGAAATACGTTTTAACGAAATGCTTGCAGCATTTTTTTGACACAAAGACACGAAGGCGCAAAGACACAAAGTTATTTTTTACAAAGATGCTACTAAATGGAAAGTTCTTCCAACCTTAAACCATTAAACCCTGAAAAAAGCGAAGCGATTTAAACATTTCTAGTATTTCTTTCCCAATAATAAAAAATCCAGTTCTAGAAAGAACCGGATTAGCTTTAATTTATTATTTTTTTATAATTACATGTATCTGTAGTAGAAACCAGCACCCATAATAAACCCCCCAATCCACCAACTGAGTTTCCAAAGGAAAATAGCGAAGCCTGAGTTGTGATATTGGTCACGTCTAGAAACAAAAAGGGATTGAATGCCCATTGATACAAAACCAGCAACTATGCCAATAAATATTGCGATATATAATTTCATTATTTTTTTAAGCGAGTTATGAAATCTCTTTCTTTAGAAATTTGGTCTTTAAAATTGTTTATTTCACGTTTTAAAGAATCAATTTGTTTTGTAAAGTTTTCCAACTCATGTTTTTTTCTATCCCTTAATTTCGATTTTTCATTTTTATCTGCTCTTGCAATTTGACTTTTATATCGTTCAGAAACTCCAGATTTATTGTTTTTATGAGATTGAATGGTATGCTTTCTACTTTCGATAAATTTTTTTATTCTTTCGATTTCGTTACGATGATTCAGGATTTCTCTTTTTTTATCAGACATAATGTATGATTTAAAAATTATTTTACCAGTGCCAAACATCTTTTGCCCAACCATTTGCCTCACCATGTGCATTTAATTCTCTTAACGTCATTTCGTCTTGACCTCCTGATGTGTAAAAATTTTTTCCGTCTCTAACATATCCTACTTGACAATATAATCCAAAAACATCATCAATCATTTTTTCTAAGTTTTTTACTTTTTGACCCCCTCTAATGATTGCAGGATCGGAAGATTTTTTTTCTCTTACTTCAGCAATTGTTTTTTCATAATGTATAAATTTCTTTGGATTCGTATTTCTTTCTGTAGATGGACAAAACCCTAAAATTAAATGTGGGAAACGATCGTTAAACTCTTGCATAATCGTTTTTAATTTGGTGTTGCCGTTCATTGATAATTCTCTTGCCATAAATTTTTATTTAGATTGGTTTAAAATAATAATTGTAATTACAATCGCTGCGATTATTAAAGCGAACAGCCATAAATTGTTTTTTGATTTTTTGGGAATGTCATTTTTTACCATTTGCCAAAAATTCAACCAGCGTTCTTCACCTTTATCTTCCTTCCACGTTTTTCCAGCAGCATTTGATAAGTTTGGTAACATATACACTTCAATGCCATTCCATGTGTCTATTTTTCCGTATTCAAAACCAAGTTCCTTAACAAAGCCTGACTTTAATTTTTCTACTTTCCCATTTTTAATAAATTGATAAAATGCAGCAACAGCTGTTTTTCCATTAAATACAATACGCTTTGGTTTTGTATTTAATAAATGTTGAATCAATTTTGGAATACCTGTATTTAATACATGAAGTTGTTGACTTAAATCTGAATCATTGGTGATTGATTCGTTATCCAAATCTTCACCTAAAAAAACATGATCAAATGCCAATTCTCCAAATCCAATGCCATAATTGTCAATCAACGTCTTGTATTGATTGGGTTCTAAAACATTTGGTGTAATACCTGCAACATTTATTAATGTCCAGAATTTCTTTTTAGATTCTATATAATAACCTAATTCGTTTTTAGATTTAGAAGTACCTATTACAACAGTGTGCATGAAAATAAATTTTGCGTATGTTATGAAAAAAAAGGCAGTTTGTTTAAACTGCCTTAAGCATTACTTTTTAGCTGCTTTTCTTGCTGCTCTTTTTTCATTTCTTTCTTCTCTTTTTGCCGCAACTTCTTTACCTTCTTTAGTTCTTAAATCAACTTTTCCGTCTTTAGTTTTTTGTGCTGCAGCTCTTAAATTTTTTAATGTTGCCATTGGATAGATTTTTGGGTTAATTATAATTTTTATAAAAATATTTCAATAACTCAATATTTTATAATTCATTAATGACCATTAATTCTTTTATTTAATTGCAATATCTTTTATTTATAATTTTGAAAATATGGCTAGGAAGAAAAATATTGTTCCACAATCAGAAATTACTTCTTTACAAAACGAAATTAAAAGCATTTGTACTTTTTCAATTGAAAATGCCATTGATTGCAAAAACTTGTCTAATCAAATTTTCTCAGCTACTGGAAAATATATTTCATTTTCTACGTTAAAACGATTTTTTGGGTTTAATCAATCTGATTTTTCTCCTTCCTATGATACCATTAATATTTTAAAAGAATACATCGCCATTAGTACACAACAAAAAAAAGTTTCTGTAGCTCAAGTAATTATTGATTTTTACGATCCCAAACATTTCAAAGAAATTTCCAAATCGGATCAGTCTTTTCAGGCAGCTAGCAGAACAATGGCCATGCTTTTAAGGGAAAATAAAAATTTGTTTGAAGAATCCATGTCGACGCTGGCACAATCTAAAATTGGAAGGGCTTTTTATTTTGAGCTTTTTCTGGACTACGAAATTTTATCTTCATTTCAATATAAAGGTTATGAACATTACCTCAAATATGAAGACACGCACGAAGGAAAACTATTTGCCAATTGTGTTTTATTCTTGAAATATTTTTTTGATAATGACGAAAAAATGATGACTTTTTATCACAACAAAGCATTAGTTGAATTCAAAAAATCAACACAAATTCATCCCTTTGTTTTGGGAAGATATTTTCAAGTAAACCTTATGTATAATTTTCATTTCAACAAAAAAATGGTTTCTAAAATCATTGATGAAATGTATAAATCAGAAAAATTGCAATCAAGAAATGCAAAGGAATTGTTTCGAGAATTCCCTGGGTTTCATTATTTTGTTTGCGATGGTCTATGGCATGCTGAAGAATACGAACATCTTTTAAAAATCAGCGAAATTGCCATAACAGAATATGAAAAACATGAAGAATTTATTTGGAAAGGGTACTACGACCATCTTCAAATTTATCATGGATTGGCTTTGTCAAAACTGGGCAAAACAATAGAAGCATCAACTAAAATAAAGAAAATTCAACCCGAGTCTTTTTATTTTATTTCGAGAAAATATTTTATGGAGTTGTTTGAGGTGCTGAAGAATAAAGATGTTTGAGAGGTTTGTGAAGTTTGTGAGGTTTGTGAGGTTTCTGAGGTTTCTGAGGTTTCTGAGGTTTGTGAGGTTTGTGAGGTTTGTGAGGTTTCTGAGGTTCAAACGTCAAACGTCAAACGTCAAACACCAAACACCAAACACCAAACACCAAACACCAAACACCAAACACCAAACACCAAACACCAAACACCAAA